>CAYNYN010000005.1:0-3123 GCA_964401445.1 uncultured Saprospiraceae bacterium
TTCTCAAGGCTTGATCGTCTTGCCCTGGGCCCGCTGCATGGGGTTGGGTACGGGATCGGTCTTGTGGCTCTTGTACACCTTGAAGTAGCGCGGCTTGTCCGGCACGGGGGCCGTGTTGTTCGACTCGTCGGTGTCGGCGGTCTGCTTCCAGGGGTCGAGGCGCACGGCCGTCACGCGCTTGTCCTTGACGAAGACCTTGCGCACGCGGTTTTCGTTCTTGCGCCAGATCTCCACGGGCACGCGCTCCAGCTCGGTGGTGCCGTCCTCATACGTCCACTCGATGAAGATGGGCATCACCATGCCGCCCTTGTTGGAGAAATAGAGCTGGTAGTAGTGCTTGCCGGCGTACTTTTCCTTTTCCTTCTTGCTCAGCGTCTCCTCGTAGAGGTGGGTCGTGATGGTCTGCACCGAGTCTTCCGTTTCCCAGGGCCGGTAGTTGGTGTAGAAATCGACCAGCTCGGGATCCTTTTCCACGGCGAACTCGATGCCCTGCGCGCGGTCGCGCTCCTGGCTGAGGGTGCGGAAGGGCTTCTGCGCGCGCACCTCGCGCGTGACGGTGCGCTTGGGCGGATCGTGTTGCACGTCGGCGCGGTACCAGACGATGCTGTCGAGCGAGATGTCCACGTGTTCGATGCTGTAGAACCAGCCGCGCCAGAACCAGTCCAGATCCACGGCGCTGGCGTCTTCCATGGTGCGGAAGAAGTCGGCCGGCGTGGGATGCTTGAAGGCCCAGCGCTCGGCGTAGGTCTTGAAGGCCTTGTCGAACAGCTCGCGGCCCATGATGGTCTCGCGCAGGATCCACAGGCCGGCAGCGGGCTTGGCGTAGGCGTTGGGACCAAACTGCACGATGTTGTCGCTGACGGTCATGATGGGTTCGAGCTGATCCTCGTCCTGGCCCATGTAGCCGGTGATGGTATGCGCGGGCCCGCGCCGGTGGTTCCAGTTGTTGTCGAATTCCGACAGGGCGAGGTACTGCACGAAGGTGTTGAGGCCTTCGTCCATCCACGACCATTTGCGCTCGTCGCTGTTGATGATCATGGGGTAGAAGTTGTGCCCCACCTCGTGCGTGATGACCGAGATGGCGCCGTTCTTCATGCGTTCGGTGTAGGTGCCGTCCTTTTCGGCCCGACCGAAGTTGAAGCAGATCATCGGGTATTCCATGCCGTTGGAGGCCTCGACCGAGATGGCCACGGGATACGGGTAGGGAATGGCATATTTGGAATACACCTTGAGCGTGTGGGCCACCACCTTGGTCGAGTAGCGCCGGTAGATGGGGTAGGCCTCGGGCGGATAGTAGCTCATGCACATGACGCGCTTGCCCTCGGAATTGTACCATGCCATGGCATCCCAGATGAACTTGCGGCTGGCCGTCCACGCGAAATCGCGCACGTTGTCGGCCTTGTAGATCCAGGTTTTCATGCGCGTCGAGGGCTTGCGCTCGAGGTTGGCACGGGCCTCTTCGAGGGTGACGATCTCCACCGGCTCGTCGGTCGATTGCTGCGCCTTTTGCCAGCGGGCATATTGCTCGGGCGACAGGACGGTCGAGTAGTTGAGGCATTCGCCCGTCGAGCCCACCACGTAGTCCTCGGGCAGCGTCATCTTGACCACGAAGTTGCCGAACTCGAGCGCAAACTCGCCCCTGCCCGTGAACTGCTTGTTCTGCCAGCCGTCCACGTCGTTGTACACGCACAGGCGCGGGTACCACTGCGTGATGGTAAAGATGTAGTTGCCGTCTTCGGGGAAGTACTCGTATCCGCCGCGGCCCCACGGGCCGTTGATGCGGTCCACGAGCTTGTAGTTCCACTTGATGCGGAAGCGGTACTGCTTGCCCGGCTCGAGCGGCTCGGGCAGGTCGATGCGCATCATGGTGCCGTTGATGGTGTAGGGCAGGGGCGTGCCGTTGGCGTCCTCCACCAGCTCGATGTTGACGCCGTACTCGGTCAGGTCCTTCCACTGCTCGAGCATCTTCAGGGCCTGCTCGCTCATGACGTCCTCCAGCTCACTCTCGTTGAAGTGCTGGTGATCCAGGTTGCCCCGGTGCTGGTTCTCGTCGAGCTGGAGCCAGAGGTAGGGCAGCGCGTTGGGCGAATTGTTGTGGTAGGTGATCAGCTCATCGCCGTGCAGGCGCTGCTCGAACACGTCGAGGAAAGCCTCGATGTCGTAATCCACCTGTTGCTGCCAGTAATCGGGGCCGGGTGCGCCGTCGGCGCCGCGGTAGGGACTCGGGTCGCGAAGGACGTTGTCGAGCGGTTCGAACTTGTTGCCGTGATTGGATCGCTTCTGGGCCTGTGCGCTGCCGGCCACGATCAGGAAGGCCAGCATCAGCAGCCATGCGTGTCGGGTGAACATGAGGTATGTGTGATTTTTGTTTACAAATCTGATTATATCAGGAAAACGACGATGGTCGATAGACGATGGACGATGGATATTTTGCATGTTCCGACCAGCCCCTCAACGCTCAACGCTCAACCCTCAACCCTCAACCTCTCCTTTCGGCTTTCGCCAAACGCCGCCTCCGGGCTGGGGGTGCATGCTTCGTCGGGGCCGCAGTTTTGCGAAAAAATCGGAATTGGGCAAGGCATCGTCCGAATTCTTTGGTCGAGTGGTTTACTCCAGCTCGAATGAGCCCCGCGTTTTCCCTTTTTTCAGGAGCAGAGACCTTCGGGATTGTCCGGGCAGCAGCAGGAAATGCATGTTCACCTGCGAGGGGAAGCGTTCCAGCAGGATGGTGTTGTCGATCGTGATTTCGGCGGGTAGCTGATCCACGGGCCCGGTGCGGAACTGTACCTGGGTCTGCCCCGCTTTTTCCAGCATGTTCTTGTACTTTACCAGAATTTTCTCACCATTGAAACGAATCAAAAAATGGTCGAGCAAATAGGCCGTAGCGTCCTCGGCCGTGATGGGGTCGTGCAGTGGATCGCCGTAAATGCCCAGTCGGAAGTCATCGCCAAAGAGGAAAAAGCGCAGCTCGAACTGGTGCAGCTCGGGCAGGTATTCGATTTCGCACACGCTCATGCGCAGATCGTGGGGTGGAGTAGCGGGCCCGTTTGCCGAAAGGCAGATCAGGGTGAAGCACAAGGACAGAAAGCGAAGCATATGCTGGTTTTATGTAGCGCGAAATTT
>CAYNYN010000005.1:3223-20449 GCA_964401445.1 uncultured Saprospiraceae bacterium
CAGGGGACTTTGCACCTGTCCCCGGACGAATGAACCTACTGCACCAGAATCACGAACGCTCCGCCCGTGCCGATGCCCGACAGGAAGGTAGCCCACCGCCTGTGGGGCATGCCCAGTCCGCGTTCGGCGATCCACAACAGCAGGAAATAGGCCAGCACGATCCCGATCTGTCCGATCTCGATGCCCAGGTTGAACGCGAAGAGCGGCAGCACGATTTCGTCTCCGGCAGCCATCATGAGCGAACGGAAATAGTTGGCGAAGCCCATGCCGTGGATCAGCCCGAAGCCGGCCGCCAGTGCGTAATGGCGCCAGTCGGTGCGGTCCTGCTTGCCATCTGGGTGCACGGCGAAGTTGTACAGGCCGGCCGCCATGATGGTGACTGGAATGGCACTTTCTACCAGGGAAGCAGGTACCTCCACCAGTTCCAACCCCGCCAGCGCCAGGGTGAGGCTATGCCCCAGCGTAAAAGCCGTCACCAGGATCAGGATTTGCTTCCATGCCTCGGGCCGGTAGATGGCACACAACGTCAGGATGAACAGGATGTGGTCGAGGGCAGCCAGGTCGGCAATGTGGCCGATGCCGAGCTGCAGAAAGGTGTGAAAGTCGCTCATGGTCCGGTCATTTCGTCAAATGCGTTGGGGGCAAATGAACGCTTTTTGGCGAAAAAAAGGTATGCCTCGCGTGGAAAGCATGTCGGTAACCAGCTCCTCTTGCTCGTGCCTGCCACCGGTGTGGTTGGGCTGGTTGAGAAGTTTTGCACATGATTTTCCACATATGTGGAAAACGCAAAACAGGGACAGAAGGACTGCCTGGCAACCCTTTGCCATCTTTCTCAGGAAGCCCAGATATATTTTTTGGAATAATATTTGACAAAGTCAGCCTCAAGAGCAGTGTGCCTCCGTTTCCACTATCCTGAAATCTGAAGATGAACTTACCGAAAATGCTGATTCCTATGGGAAAATACTCCCCCTATCGTCTTCGGAGGCTAACGGCAAGGCTGATACCCCTCTTTGCAGTGGTGTGGTACGCTTCTGTCTGGCCCCTTCAAGCACACAACGGCGAAGGAGAAAGCTGGCTCGTGGTGGCTACAGACGCAGGCGAAATGCGCATTTGCCTGACCTGTGACAACGCCACCAACGGCGGCCTGATCCAGGGCGACGAGGCCGGCTGTCCCAATCCGATTTTCGACCCCGCCCCCATCACCAATGTGCAATTGCCCACGGGTGGTACGGGGGTGCTCGAGTACGTGTGGATCTACACCACGGACGATCCGACTTTGCCCGGCGCCCAGTGGCAGCCCATCCCCAACAGCAACGCGCCCGAATACGACCCCGGCCCCATCACGCAGACCACGTGGTACCGCCGCTGTGCCCGGCGGTCGGGCTGCGTGGACTACGTGGCCGAATCCAACATCGTGGTCAAGGAGGTGAGCTGCTGCAGCAATGTCACCGATGGCGGCCAGATCGGCTACGACCAGACGGGCTGCGGCATCCCCTACGATCCGGCCCCCTTCGTCGATGTGCAGGCGCCCACGGGAGGCTTGGGCGATCTGGAATACGTGTGGTATGCCAGCATCACGGGCTCGCCCTTCGTGCCCGGCAACCCCGATTGGGTGGCAGTGCCCAACAGCGATACGGCCGCGCTCGACATGGGCCCCATCCTGCAGACTACCTGGTTCATTCGCCTGTCGCGACGGGCAGGTTGCAACCTGTTCGCCGGACAGTCCAACGTCGTCAAGGTGGAGGTGCTGCCCGGCTTCGAGCTGGAAGGCAGCCACACTGGCGACATCCTCTGTGCGGGCGACAGCACGGCCTCGGTTTCGGTGACCATCAACGGGGGCATCCCGCCATTTGTCATCGCCTGGAACACGGGTGACACGACCCTCACGGTTGCCAATTTGCCGCAAGGCAATTACTCGGTCACCGTGACCGACAGCCTGGGTTGTACCGACAGCATCGACATCAGCGTGCCGGGGCCCGAACCGCTCGAGGTGTTTTTCTATCTGGAAAATGAGTCCTGCCCGGGAGCGGCCGACGGTCTGGCTGCGGCGCTGCCTTCCGGTGGCACGGCGCCCTATACCTTCGAATGGGATACCGGGGCCACGACGGACACGCTGGACAACCTGGCGCCGGGCACGTACTGCGTTACCGTGACCGACGCCAATGGCTGCACGGCACAGAGCTGTGTGGAGGTGTTGCCCGCCACGCCCCTGATGGCCATCCTCTCGAGCCAGCCGGCCCAGTGTGCCGCGATGGACGATGGCGTGGCATCTGTGGACAGCGTATGGGGTGGGGTGCCGCCCTACACCTACCTTTGGAACGATCCGCTTTCGCAAAACACGCCCCAGGCCACCGGCCTGCCCGCCGGCACCTGGACGGTCACCATCACCGACCAGAACGGCTGCACCCTCGTCGATTCGGTGACGGTGGATGTGGTCAACCCGATCACCATCTTTGCCTCGGTGACCCCGGCCACCTGCTTCGGCCTGAACGACGGCAGCGCCGAGGTGTACGACGTGCAGGGCGGTACGCCCCCTTATGCCTACCAGTGGAACGACCCGCTTTCGCAAAATACGCCCCAGGCCACCGGTCTGGCCCCCGGCATGTACACCGTGACCGTGACGGATGCCAATGGCTGCAGCCAAACGGCCGACGTGCTGGTGCCGGCAGCCCTGGTGTTTCAGGTTCAGTCCTCGGTGGCGCCGCCATCCTGTCCGGGCGGGACTGATGGCTACGTGCTGGTGGACTCGGTGAGCGGCGGGCAGCCGCCCTACCAGTACCTGTGGAGCACGGGCGACACGACTGCCTCGCTGTCGGATTTGCCGGCAGGCGAATACGTGCTGACCGTGACCGACGCGCAGGGGTGCCAGACGATACAGACCTTCTTCCTGTCCGATCCGGCACCCATGGAACTGGAAATTACGGCCGTGGGGCCTGCCTGTGCCGGCGACGATGCCGGCTTTGCCGCCGTCAATGTGGTGTCGGGTGGGACGCCCCCCTTCACCTATCAGTGGGACGATCCGGCCGCGCAGACTACGGCCACGGCATTTGGCCTGACCGCCGGCACCTACGGCGTCACCGTCACCGACGCCAATGGCTGCACGGCGACGGCCACGGCCACCCTTCCCGATGGCGTGAGCCTGGCCACGCAGACGAGCGCCACGGACAACTATTGTGGCAGCGACCAGAACGGCACGGCCACGGTGGTGGTCTTCAATGGCAGCGCCCCCTACAGCTACAGCTGGAGCGACCCGCAAGGACAGACCACGGCCACGGCTACCGGCCTGGCCTCCGGCACTTACACCGTCACCGTAACGGATGCCAACGGCTGCCAGACCGTCGATACGGCCGTCGTGGGTGCTGCAGTGGACATCCAGATCATGGTGGTGGGCACTGACGTGAGCTGCGCGGGTGCCAGCGATGGCATGGCCAGCGTGACCGTGCTTTCCGGCAACGCCAGCGACATGCTCATCGAGTGGAACTGGCCGGGCAGCACCGGACAAACCACCCTGACGGGCCTGCCGCCGGGCACCTACTCGGTGACGGTCACCGATACCGCGTTGAACTGCTCGGCTACGGGGCAGGCTGCCGTCGGCGAACCCGACCCCTTGGCACTCACCATGTCGGCCACGCCGGAGACCTGTGCAGGAGCTGCCGACGGCACGGCTGAAGTGTCGGTGACGGGTGGCACGCCGCCTTACAGCTACACCTGGGATACCGGCGATACGCTTTCGCAAATAACCGGCCTGGCACCGGGCACCTATGCCGTCATCGTCACCGACGCCCACGGTTGCAGTGCCAGTGGCTTCGTCAGCATCGATGCCGGCTCGAGTCTGACGCTCGACATCGCGGCGCAGCCCGCTTCCTGCCCCGATGCCAGCGATGGCAGCGCCACGGTAACCGTTTCGGACGGCACGCCGCCCTATGCGTATGCCTGGGATGATCCGCTTTCGCAAAATGGAGCCCAGGCCACGGGCCTGGCGCCAGGCAACTACACCGTGACCGTCACGGATGCCAATGGCTGTGTGGCCACGGCTGCGACCAGCGTGGGCGTGGCTTCCACGCTGGCTGCAGATCTGGAAATCATGGACGTGAGCTGTGCCGGCGCTGCCGACGGACAGATCGTGGTCCATGCCACCGGTGGCGGAGGGGGTTACAGTTTTGCCTGGGAAAATGGCGTAGGCGCCGATTCGGTGGCTTCCGGGCTGGCGGCAGGCACCTACGGCGTGACGGTCCACGCGGCCGACGGATGCAGCCTGGCACTGACGGCCGAGGTGAGCGAGCCCTTCCCGCTCGTGGCCGACATCATCGGCCAGGACGTGAGCTGTCCCGGTGCGGCCAATGGCACGGCCATGGTCTTTGCCGATGGCGGCACCCCGCCTTACACGTACCAGTGGAACGACCCTGCCGGCCAAACCACGCAGGCAGCCACCAATTTGCCGGAAGGCAACTGGTCGGTAACGGTGACTGATGCGCATGGCTGTATGGTGACCGCCTCGGTCGATATCGGCCTCGACAGCGATTTCGCCATCGCGTTGTCGGCGGAGCCGGCGTCCTGCGCGAGTACGGCTACCGGCTCGGTTTCCGTGATGGCCACGGGCGGCCAGCCGCCCTACACCTATGCGTGGTCGTCGGGGCATACCACCGCCGATGTGTCGGGCCTCATGCCCGGCTGGTACACCGTGACCGTTACCGATCTGCTGGGCTGTGCCCTCGTCGACAGTGTCGAAGTGACGGAGCCCGCGCCGGTGGCCTGTGCCGCGCAGGTGTTGCAGCCCATCTCGGGTTACGGACTCAGCGACGGCGCAGTGGAAGCCACTGCCTCGGGCGGAACGGCGCCCTATAGCTGGCTCTGGGACACGGGCGACACGACCCATCAGGTCATGGGCCTGCCCGCGGGCATCTACGAGGTGACGGTAACCGATGCCAATGGCTGCCAGTGCACCGCTGTCGTAGCGCTCGACAACCCCTCGCGCATCGGCAACTTCGTCTGGCTCGACGACAACGAAAATGGCATCCAGGATAGCGGCGAGCCGGGCGTGGCAGGCGTGACCGTCGTGCTGAGTGGTCAGGCCGCCAATGGTCAACCCGTAGCCGATACCGTCGTGACCGACGCTGCCGGGCAATACTGGTTCGACGGGCTGCAGGCGGGGACGTACAAGGTTTCGTTCTTCGCTCCGGCCCAATATGCGATTGCGCCCCGGCACCAGGGCAACGACCCCAACCTCGACAGCGATCCCGATCCCCAGACCGGCATGACCGGCGATATCAACCTCGCCAGCTCGGTGAGCCGCGACGACATCGACGCCGGCCTCATCCAGCTCGACGAGCCGATGAACCTGGGCGACCGCGTATGGCGCGATTTCAACCGCAATGGCCTGCAGGACCCCGGCGAGCAGGGGCTGGCCAACGTGCGCGTGGAGCTGCGCGCATGGCCCTCGCTCAATCTGTTGCAAAGCACGCTGACGGGCACCAACGGCTTGTACCTGTTCACCAACGTCATGCCCGGCCAGTACGTGCTCGTGGTGGATCTGAGCACCCTGCCCCAGGGCTATATCCTCACCCAGCAGGATGCCGGCGACGATGCGCTGGACAGCGACTTCGATCCGGCGACGGGCCAGACGGCCGTCATCACCGTGCAGCCGTACCAGCCCGACAACCTGACCATCGACGCCGGCGCGCATGCCGAGTGCGAGAACGTGACGGATGGCGGCACCATCGCAGGCAATGAAGAGCTGTGCGGCGCCGGCGCCGATCCATCGCCCATCGTCAGCCTGACGCCACCTTCCGGCGGCGTGGGCAACATCGAGTACCTGTGGCTCATCGGTACGGCGCCGCAGTTCAACGGCGCCGGCGACCCCAACTGGACGCCCATCCCCAACTCGAACACCCCCGACTACGACCCGGGCCCGATTCCCGACACGCGCTGGTTCATCCGCTGTGCGCGCCGGGAAGGCTGTAGCGAGTTCGTGGCCGAGTCGAATATCGTGGCCAAGGTGATCGTGGACCTGCCGCTCACGCAGATACAGCAGGCGCCCGATACGGCTTGTGTGAATACCGGCGAAGTCTTCGTGGCGGCCAACGCCGGTGGTGGCGCCACCTATTTCTGGGATTTCGGCGCCGATGCCGTGCCGCAAACCTCCAGCCTGCGCATCGTGCCCGACGTGCACTGGACGACGGCAGGGACGAAGACGGTAACGCTGGTGGTGACGCGCTTCGGCTGTGCCGATACGGTGCAGACCACGGTCGTGGTGCAGAGCTGCGGAAGTCCGCTGGTCATTTACGACTTCGAAGCCGAGTTGCAGCACAACCAGACCGTACTCTCGTGGTACACCGAAGGCGACGACGCCCAGACCTGGTTCCAGGTGGATTACAGTCGCGACGGCACCCGCTGGGAAGCGCTCGACCTGATCGAGGGGGCTGCCGGAAGCGGCATACATGCCTATTCCTGGGTGCACACCAATCCCGTCCTGGGCGAAAACTGGTACCGCCTGCGGCATTTCCGCGCAAGCGGGGAGCAGTACCTCTCCGAGCCGCTGGTGGTGGAGAAAACGCTGAAGCCGTCCTTCCTCGGCTTCCGGGCCTGGCCCAACCCCGTGGAATCGACCCTGTACATCCGCTTCGACCACGCGTTGAAAGAAGACACGAAACTGCAGCTGGCCACGCCACTCGGCCAGGTGCAGTTCGAAGAGTGGTTACCTGCCGGCACGAAAGAGACTTCGATCGACCTGTCGCGTTGGCCGTCGGCCGTGTACACCTTGCACGTGGCCTATCCCTATCGGCGACCGACTTCGGTGCTGGTGGTGAAGCGATGATGGTTGAGCGTGACGACGTAACACCGTGACGACGTAAGTCTATCGTCCATCGTCTATCGTCCATTAGGAAAACCCAATCGGCATTTTCGGTTTGGGCCGGCTCGTACTGAGTCGGCCCTTCTCTTTTGTAAAAGGTTGACGCGCTGCTCACTGCTGACTGCGCACGACCCACACGGGCATTTCCTTGGCGTAGTCGAGCACGCGCTCGGTCACGCTGCCGAACAACAGTACTTCGAGCGCCGAGTGGCCGCGCGCGCCCAGCATGAGCAGATCGGCCTGTTTTTCCGAAGCGTAGTCGGTGATGGCCTGTGCCGTGCTCTGGTAGTTGTTGTCGCGGAAGGTACACGTGATGCCCGCCTTGTCGAAGCCATATGCTTTCGCAAATTCCGCCCAGGTCTGCCGGGCAGTGGCTTTGACCATTTCGTTGTAGGAGCTCAGTTCGCGTTCGTTCAGGTAGAAGCCCGAGGGCGGCAGTTCCACGACGTAGAGCGGTTCTACGCGGGCCTCCGGGAGGTTTTTGGCGAAAGCCAGTGCTTTTTTGAGGGCCTCGGCGGAGGGCTGAGAAAAATCGATGGCGACGACGATGTGGCGGATCGGACGAATGAACGTCTCCGGCACGAACATCACCTCGGCAGGCGTACGGCGGGCCAGGCGACGCGGCAACACGCCTCCGCTGCCCGCCTCGATCTTGTTGCCCATGAGCACCAGGTCGGGCTTTTTGACTTCGATCCAGTGCAGGAGTCGGCTTTCGGGTTGCCCCTCCAGGATATTGACCTCCCATTGGGGCAGCAGCTCTTCCAGGCCGCCCTCGACGATCTGGCGCTCGATGCGCTGGCGCAACACCTCGTCGACAGGCGTGTCGGGGGCAAACAGGTGGGCAAAACGGGCCACGATGTCATCGGGAAGCACCAGGTGATCCGTGACATGGACGAAGTAGCATTTCTGTACCGGGAAATGGCTGCACAGAAAGGCATTCATCGCCAGCAAAGCCCGATCGGCAAGGCTGAAATCCAGACCCGTGAGTATTCTGTTCAACCGCATGAGCTCGTCGTTTGTAACAAAAAATGGAATCCGCAAAGCGATGCACCCAAGCTCGAACAAAGCGCACTGGCGCCTTTTGATGAAGGTCACTGCCTGCAAGTGATTTTCATCAAAGTAGCGAGGAAAGGTGACGGCCTATTTTTGGAATGCAAACGAAATTCTTTCACACAAAATCACTTCCGCCATGAAAACCCAAACCAAGACGAGCGCTGAACAAGCCATCGTGCCATTCAAGGTAAAGTCGGGGCTGGTAGGCCTGGCCCTGGACGACACCGATGAAAAAACGCTGGAATATCTGAGCTTCCTGTGCGGGGTGGTGCCCGTGGAATCGCTCTATTTCCTGCACGTGGTGCCCAATTCGTGGGTCAGCAACCCCTTTCCCGAAGAAGTAGGGATCGAGCCGGGTATTGCCCCCGACGAATGGCAGCTTTCGGACTCGGTGCTGGGGACGATGAAAGAGCGGATCGACAAATGGCTGGGAAAGAAACCTGGCTGCAACATCGAGTTCGACCTCAGACATGGTGATCCGCTGGAAGAGTTCGTCCGGCAGGCCGAAGAATCGGGTGTGGACCTGGCCATCATCGGCAAGGATACCGATGCGAGCGACCACGGCATCCTGGGGCGCAAGCTGGTTCGCAAGGTGCGCGCCAACACGCTGGTGGTGCCCGACAAGGCCAAGCCCCGCCTGAAGCGCATTCTGGTGCCGCTCGACTTTTCGCAGAACAGCAAGCGGGCCATGGAGGCGGCACTTTCGCTATGGCTTGCGATGGACAAGGAGCCCGAGCTCGTGGCGGTTCATGTCTATGAGCTGCCGTCCTTCAGCTCCTACCGCCTGAGCCGGCCCTTCGAGCAGATGAAGCAGATCGTGGAAGGCAATATCCGCGACGGGTTCGAAGCCTGGGTGAAGACGTTCTTCCCCGAATACGAGGCGCACATCAAGCGCGAGCTGCGCAGTCGCGACTTGCCGAACCCCGCTTCCTTCATCCTCGATGCGGCCGATGAGTTGGAGGCCGATCTGATCGTGCTGGGGGCCAGGGGCCACAGCAAGGTCGAATTGCTGCTCATGGGCAGCGTGACGGAAAAACTGCTCACCATCAACGACAAGTATCCCGTGCTGGTGGTGAAGTAAGGCGGCCCCCAAGAATGGCAATTGTTCACCCGAAAAATGGAAAGACCATGTGGATCAAAGATGATATGACCATCAGGGATTTGCAACGGGCATTCAACGAGAAGTTCCCGTTTCTGCGAATCGAATTCTACACCGAGCCGCACGAGCCACATCAGGGCTCACCTGCCACCAAGCAGATCCCGCCGGACAAGAAGATCGGCGAGGTGCGCCTCATCCATTCCGAAGGCGATTTCCGCATCGACCCCAAGATGAAGGTGGCCGAGCTGGAGCAGCTCTTTCAGGAGAAGTACGGCCTTTACGTCCAGGTGTTCCGTCGCTCGGGCAACCTGTGGTTGCAAACCACGGCCACGGACGACTGGACGCTCGAAGAGCAAAACGAACATGGGCACCAGTCGGTGGAAGAGTCTGCCCGGGAATAGCGCGTACGGGGTATTTCACGTGCGTGACCATAGTCCGTGCTACATATTTGGGTTTTTAGGTGGTTTTCCGGGCAATCACTCCCACCATGAGTGATTGCCCATTTTCAAAAAGAAAAAAAGAGCATGATGAAAAAAATATGCGTTCCCGTCGATTTCAGTGATGCGAGCCTGAAAGCGCTCGATTACGCCCTTGCGCTGGCCGCAAAACTCGACGCGCGGGTCGATGTGGTGCACGTGTACCACCTTTCGCTGGCCGAGGCCGGCCGCATTCCGCCCGAACTGGTCGAAGACCGGCTGGTGGAGCTGAAAGAGGAAATGAAGCAGAAGCTCGAGGCTTTGCGCGACCGCCCAGGGGGCGAACGGATCGACCAGACCGAGCCGATCTACGGCATTTTCATCGATGCCGAAATCAGCGATTACGTGCGCGATGCCGGTTGCGACCTGATCGTGATGGGCATCCGTGGCCAACACAGCCTGCTCGAGAAGCTGGTCGGCAGCACGACGACCATGACCATGATGCATGCCCCCGTGCCCGTGTTGGGCGTACCCGAAAAGGCCGAGTGGGGCGAGATCAGGAAGATCGCCTACGCGACCGAATTCCGGCCTACGGCCAAGCTGGCCGTGGCCCAGCTCAGGCAGTTTGCCGAGGCGGTGGGCGCCCAGCTCTACCTGGTGCACGTCTGCAAGGATCGGTCGCAAAACCCCGCACAGCTCGTGAAGGAGTGGGAGGCCCAGGTAGGGCAGACGTTCGATGGCATCAGCATCGTGTACCAGGACGACGTGATCAGTGGCCTGGACGACTACGTGAAGACCCACAAGATCGACATACTGGCATTGTTCATTCCGGCGCGCAGGCTGTGGGAACGGCTGTTCCACAGCAGCGTCTCGCAGCGCATGGTTTACCACAGTACCACGCCCTTGCTCATCTTCCACGAATAGTCGTTTTCAGTGGTTTTCACAAAAGGCGCAGGCCGGTCCGGCTTGCGCTGTTTTTTTTTGCCGCAAGGCGCAAATGCCGACTTTTGCGCCCTCAACACGTGCAGATGAAGACATGGGATGCCATAGTGATCGGCGGAGGTGCGGCCGGCTTTTTCGGTGCCATACGGCTGGCCGAGCTGCGGCCCTCGGCCCGTGTGTGTATCCTCGAGCAGGGCGCCAAGGTGCTGCAGAAGGTGCGCATTTCCGGCGGGGGGCGGTGCAACGTGACGCACGCCTGTTTCGACCCGGTGGACCTTGCAGCCAACTATCCCCGCGGCCAAAAGGAGCTCATTGGGCCGTTCCATCGCTTCCAGCCGGCCGACACCATGGACTGGTACGAATCGCGCGGGGTGCGCCTCAAAATCGAGGAGGACGGGCGCGTCTTCCCCGTTTCCGATGATTCGGCCGACATCGTGCGCTGCCTGGTGCGCTCGGCCCGCAAGGCAGGGGTAGCCGTCCATACGCGGCATGGCGTGGCGGACCTGCACGCCGATGGTGCCCGTTTTGACGTCGGCCTGCGCGACGGTACGCGTCTGCAGGCGCGCATGGTGCTGGTGGCGCCGGGAGCCAGCCGGCGTGTCTGGGAGATGCTCGCGCGCCTGGGCCATACCATCGTGCCGCCTGTGCCCTCGCTGTTCACCTTCAACATCGGGAGTGCCATGCTGCGCGGGCTGGCGGGCGTGTCCGTGCCGATGGCTGTGGTCCGCGTGCCGGAAATCCGGCTCGAGGCACCGGGCCCCGTCCTCATCACCCACTGGGGGCTCAGCGGGCCGGCCGTGCTCCGGCTGTCGGCATGGGGTGCGCGCCGGATGCACGAGCTGAACTATCGTTTTTCCATCGAGGTGGATTGGTGTGGCGGCCGCGTGGATGGGGAGGTACTGGGGGCCTGGCGTCAGCAGCATGCGCGCAAAAAGGTTGTGGCCAACCCTGCTTTCGACATTCCGCGGCGCCTGTGGAAGGGGCTGTGCACGGCGGCAGGTATCGGGCCCGAAAAAAATTGGGCTGACCTGTCGCGCGCCGAACAGGCGGACCTTTTGGGCCAACTCACAGCCTGCAGGCTGCCGGTCCAGGGAAAAAGCACGCACAAGGAGGAATTCGTCACGGCAGGGGGCGTGGCGCTGAAGGAAGTCGATTTCAGGCGGTTCGAGAGCAGGGTCGTGCCCGGATTGTTCCTCGCAGGTGAGGTGCTCGACATCGACGCCATCACGGGCGGATTCAATTTCCAGGCAGCATGGACGGGAGGATGGCTGGCCGGCAGCAGCATGGCGGAACGCCTGTAGCCGCCGGCCAGCACCGGATGGTGGTCATTGCAGGAGCGAAGCCTGGATGGCCAGGATCGGCGTAGTGAGGTGATAAGCCATCTTTTTCGCAACGGAATAGTTGAACAGCTCTTCCAGCACGCCGCGCTTGTGCGTGAGCATGCAGAGGATGTCCACCTTGTGGGCTTCCAGGTACATTTGCAGGCCCTTCTCGATGGTGGTGGCATCGATCACGACGAACTCGAGATTGGGCTTTCCTTCGAATTCCTTTTTGAAGGCGTCCATCTTGTGGGCGATCGATTCGGTATGACCCACATCGACGTGGATGACGGAGATCTTGGGATCGTCGAACCAGGAAGCGAACTCGAGCACCTTGTGCAGCGCCTTTTTTTCCTCTTCGGCAAATTCGGTGGTGACGGCAATGCGGTCGAACCGGCCATCGAAGCTGGCTTCCTCGGGCACGGCCAGCACCGGCGCAGGTGCGTGTTCCATCACCTCGCCGGTGACGCTGCCGAAGAACACTTCCTTGAGGCCGCTGGCGCCCTTCGTGCCCATCACGATCAGATCGACCCCTTCTTCGGCGGCCACGCTGATGATGGCCTCGAGGGGGCGCCCCTGGATGAGGACGTGGTACTGCGTCACATCACCATAGCCGTGCTCTTCGGCCATCTGTCGCAAGTGGGGCACGTAGTCCTTGTAATTTTCGAATTCCTCCCACCGGATGCTCTCGTAGATCTCTGCCAGGGTATTGGGAAGCGCCGCGCCGCGTATCTGCTCGATTTCGTAGGCATGCATGGTGATGAGAGTGGCGTCCATGCGTTTGGCCAGTGCCAGGGCATAGATGTAGGCGTTGTCCGCAACAGGTGAAAAGTCAGTGGGAAACAGGATTTTGCGCATGGTGGATGGGTTTTTGAACGGCTGGGTTTGCGTGGTCAATTGACTTTGGGTGGAAGATATACATCCTCCTTGTAAGCGTAGTTCAACAAATCATAGGTAGTCACGATCCCCAAGAGGCGCTTGTGCTCGTCCACTACGGGGATGGCGTGGAAGAGGTTTTCCCGGAAGTAGGCCGCAGCCGTAGCTACCGTATCGTCGGGGTGGAGCGTGGCCACCTGTTTGGTCATCACGTCTTCCACCAGGATGCTGTGAAAGAGGGCCTCGTTGTATTCTTCGCTTTTGGCCACATGGAACATGGTGAGGCCGTGTTGCATTTTGTAGTAATCGGTTTTGCTGATGATGCCCACCACTTTGCCTTCATCGTCGACCACGGGCAGGTGATGGATGTGATGCGTCTTGAAGATCTCATCCACCTTGGCCATGGTGTCGGTGGGCTTGACCGTGATCACCTGTTCGGTCATCACCTCGCGCAGCTTGGCGTATTTGTTCATTGTCTGAAGGTTTAGAGGGTTTCACAATTAGTCCACCAGATGAATGGGCGCTTCGTTCGAGCCCGTGTTGGTGCGGTCGAAGGCGAAAGCCAGCAGGTCGTGGCTCGTCACGATGCCCACCAGGCGGTCGTCTTCCACGATGGGCAAAGCGTGAAACTTGTTGGCGAGGAAAATGTCCGCTGCCAGCCCGATGCTGTCGTCCGGATCGAGCACCATCGGATGGGGCGTCATCAGGTCGCGGGCCGTGAGCGTCCGGAACATTTTTTCCGAATAGGTGGGCCCACTGGTGTTGAGCGCCAGCAGATGGGTGATTTTGTACAGATCTTCCTTGCTGATGATGCCCAGGATGGCATCGCTTTCGTCCACTACGGGCAGGTGGTGGATGTTGTTGCGGGAGAAGATGGCTTGCACCTCCTTCATCGTGGTGTTGGGCCCCACGGTGACCAGTTTGGTGGTCATGATCTCTTTGACGGGCGTTTCGGGATTCATGGCTATGTGTTTTATGGCGATCGATCTTGCTCTCATCACAAAAGTTCGCCATCTCTCATCCCGTATTGCTGACCCAAATCAAAGGTCGATATTGACGTTTGTCATTATTTATCATGAAAAAAGGGGGCAAATTGTTTGCTGGTCAATCACTTTTCAGGTGCCTGATAGTGAAATTTTTACCCAGCAGTATCACCAGGGTGCCCGAGCCTGAGGGCAACAGGTCGTTCCGGATGAAGTCTTCGCTGGCACCTTCCAGGCCTGCGATTTCGAATTCATACCGCACCTGTCCGTCGGGGCCGAGGAGCCAGATGGAGGCGTCGGAAGGCGCGTCGCTATGCAATCGGACCAGGACGCCGTCCGATTGGGTGTGTACTTCCACGCCGGCCAGGGTGGGGGCATACCGGGCAT
The DNA here is from genome assembly GCA_964401445.1 of uncultured Saprospiraceae bacterium. Taxonomy (GTDB): domain Bacteria; phylum Bacteroidota; class Bacteroidia; order Chitinophagales; family Saprospiraceae; genus WFYJ01. The sequence continues at coordinate 17,149 of CAYNYN010000005.1, forward strand.
CGGCCAGTCGGGGTATGCGCGCTGTGACGCGTGCCACGTCCTGCTCGGTGGATTCGGAAAGTTGGAGGTGGGGCGAATCGCTGCTGGCGCCTTTCGCGGAGGCACCCTGTGCCGCACAATCGCAGTCGGGGCAATTTTTGGCTTCGGCACGGGACGCCAGGGCCACGCGCTTTTCCTGTTGTTGTCCGTTGTGTTCGTATTCGAGCGTGACTACCTGGCCCGGGCGCGTGTTGCGGAGGGCCAGGGTCAGGTCGGACCATTCGAGGATGGCATAGCCATCGAGCGACAGCAGCACGTCGCCGTCTTTCATCCCTGCACGGGCCGCCGTGCCGCCCGGCACGACGTTCACGCGAATGCCTCGTTTCCCGACGAGATCGTCGTATTGCTGTACGCCAAGGAAGGGGCGCTGGCAGTCGTCCAGCGGGGCGGGCTCCCTGCGCTCATTTGCGGAAGCGAGGAGAACGGAGAGGGTGCGGCGTTCACCTTTGCGGACCAGCGTCAGCTCGATGCGGTCGCCGGGCTGGTGCGCGCGCAGCAGGCTGGTAAAGGAGGTTGCTTCGTCCACCTCCTGCCCGTCGATGCCGATGAGATAATCCAGGGCTTTGAGTCCGGCCCGCTCGGCGGGCGAGCCGGGCAGCACGCGCGTCACCAGGATGCCGTGCGGATTGTCGATGCCCCAGAGCTCCAGTTTCCATTGGGGCGGGTGGCTGTATTCGACGCCGAGCCAGGGCCGCTGCTGCGGGCGGTCCTGGCCTTGTGGCTCGTACCATTCGGAGGTGCGTCCTCCCTCTTTCCCGACGCGCCCCTTCAGCGTACGCGTTTCGCCATCGCGGTAGATGGTCACCACCACTTCGTCGCCGGGCGAGAGGTTGCGCGCAGCGATCTTCACGTCCTGCCAGTCTATGATTTCGTGTCCGTTGATGGCCTGAATGCGGTCGCCATCGCGCACGCCCAGTCGGTCCATCAGGCTGCCGGGCACGACCTGCACGGGCACGCCGCGCTCGTCGGGCGTGCCGTCGGCCACCAGTCCGAGGACGGTGGGGGGGCGCCAGGCGGCATTTCTGAATAGGTCGGTACGACTGCTCAGTCGCGCACGCAGCTCGATCGTCTTCCCGGCGCGGATGACCGTAAGCGTGACGGTGGTGCCCGCCTTCTTGTCCGCCAGCAGGTCCTTGAGATCGTGGAAGCGGTCGAGCGGCTCGCCGTCCACGGCGATGATGTAGTCGAACGGCTCGATGCCGGCCTCATCGGCAGGGCTGCCGGGCACAACCTGTACCACGTAGGCGCCATAGCGGTGGGGCCAGCCCTTGCGGCGGGCCTTGTCTTCACTGACTGGCTCGGTGCGCAGGCCCAGCCACGCCTTTTCTTCCCAGTCGTCCCATCGCTGTTCGAAGGCGTTTTCCAGTTGTTCGCCGAGGCGCTCCATCCGTTCTTCGAGCGCTTCGGCGGCTTCTTCCAGGCGGTTTTGTGCCATGGCGTTTCCGCCAAAAAGGGCGAGCAGGCTGAGGAGTATTGCGATTCGCATGGTTCCTTGAATTTTTTTCAGAGCTAAAGACAACGCAATCTGCCCTGGCGTTGCTTCCTGCGCAATGGTTAGATTTGTGACCCATCGTTTGTGCCGGCGTCCATTGCTGTGCGTACGGCCCTGATGGCAAACAGCGTATTCCAAACCGAAACCATGCGTACCCCTACCTTGTTGGCCCTGGTGTGTGTGAGCCTGGCCCTTTCGAGCTGCAAAACCGGGAAACTGGTGGCTCCCGAACCCGAATACGAATCGAGAGAAACCGTGAACGACGAATCTGTTTTGAACCTGCCCATACGCGTGGATCGGCAGGAACTGGTGCGCCTGGTCAATGAGCAGGCCGGCGAGTTGTTGTACGAAGACATGGATCCCGCGTCCGATCTCAAGCTGCGGGTGCGCAGGAGCGGCACCATCGATGTCCGTTTTTCCGAGGATACCATCTTCTACGACGTGCCGCTCGACCTGTGGCTGCGTCAGGAACTGTTCGTGGGTGGAGTAGAGGCCGAAGGGAAGATCTGGCTGCGCTTCGCCACGCGCTGGCAGATCGACTCCAGCTGGCATTTGCAGACGCAGACCAGCCTCGATGGATACGAGTGGATCGACCGGCCCCGGCTTCGGGTGGCGGGCCTGGCCCTGCCCGTGACGACCATCGCCAACCTCGTCATCAACCGCATGGGCGGGCAGATCGCTGCGCAGATCGACACGCTGGCCGAGCAACAGCTTGCCTTGCGGCAAATGGTGGAAGAGGCCTGGATGAGTCTCCATGCCCCCGTCCTGGTGTCGGAAGAGTACCGAACCTGGCTGTTGTTCAATCCCGTATCGATCGGCCTGACCCCACCGCGTACCCATGCCGACTCGCTGGCGCTGGAGGTGATCGTGCGGGCCCGCCCTCAGCTCTACCTTGGCGAGCAGCCACCAGCCGTAAGGCCGGGGCCCTTGCCTCCCTTGCATTGGCTCGAGCCACAAGGCGAAGATTTCGTGCTGGTGCTCGAGACGACCGTGCCTTTCGACGAGGCCGAGCGCATGGCCAACGAATCGATGGCGGGATACGAATACACCTTCGGCAAGCGCAAGGCCGTGGTCGAGGAAATTGGCCTGTACGGCAAAGGCCCCCGGCTCGTGGTGCGCACCCGCCTGTCGGGTGCCTACAATGGCGACGTGTACCTGCTCGGCAAACCCCGATACAACGGCCCGCGCAACCGTATCGAGCTGGAGGACGTGGATTTCGACTTCGGCACGAAGCGCTTCCTCATGCGCTCGGCGGCCTGGCTCTTCAAGGGGTACCTGCGCCGCCAGGTGGAGGAGAATCTGAATTTTTACCTCGACTACAACCTGGAAGAGATCAAGCAGACCATCCAGCAGGAGTTGGCCCGCTACGAAGTGGCGCCGGGCGTAGTGCTCCGGGGCGATTTGAACGAGTTGGGAGTGCAGCACACCTGGATCGCGCCCGACGGCATTCGCGTGCAGGTGGTGCTGGCTGGTCGCCTGGCCGTACTCGTGGGCGGATCGGTATTGTCGGAAGAGCCGCTCGACGGGAATTAGCCGTGAGGAGGGAAGGGAACGGAGCGCATGTTGTACAATATAGCGCCAGTGAATGCAGCGGAATACCGCGTCAAGAGGATTTGAGGAACCGAGAAATCTGCGGTTGAGCCCCCGACGAGTCAGGGCAGGTCGCTGACGCTCGATGTTGAGACGCGCCCAGAAAGGAACGGGTTGGCACTGGTTTCGGAAACAGGCTTTGCGCAAGCCAAACGCTCCACGCTACACCCTCAACCCGTG
>CAYNYN010000005.1:20549-23455 GCA_964401445.1 uncultured Saprospiraceae bacterium
TTCGGAAACAGGCTTTGCGCAAGCCAAACGCTCCACGCTACACCCTCAACCCGTGTCACGCGTCACGATTCCAAAATGTGCCCTCGCTCAATCGTAGCAGCCTGCCTTGCGCCTGCCTGGACGCTTGCGGGCACCGCGCAACCCGTTGTCCATGAATCGGTAGGCGATGCCGAGCCACGAACCGAAGTACCAATCCGTTCGGGCGCCGTCGCCGCGGGCAGCGCCGGGCTGGTAGGCCGGATGGTCCACCAGTGCGCGATTGGAGAGCTGGGCTGCGATGGCGCCGCGTGCCTGGGCCAGCGGCAGCGTTTCCACGAAAGTGGTGCTCACGTCGTCGAGGTAGTCGGTGAAGGTCTTTCGGGCGCCCAGCTCGAAGGCCAGCGTCCACTTGTCGTTGAGGGCGTATTTGACTCCTGCGGCCACGGGCACCACCATGGTGAAGCGCGCATAGGGCTTGCGGTCCGGGTAGTCGGGCAGGCCCTGACCTTCGGTGCCCAACGGCTGGAGGTCGTACCACACGCCGTCGATCTGGGCCTGCGGGTTGAAGTGCGTGCCGCCCAGCCCCACGAACAGGTAGGCAGACCAGGGCGTGGCCAGGGTGTAGGGATCGATGCCCGGAATGTTCCATTCCACGCCCAGCGCAAACTCCTGCAGGTGACTACGGAAGGAGAGGTTGCGATTGTGCACGAGGGCATCGCTGGAGTTGATGTCCTGACCGGCAATGGTGGCCCAGGTGAAACTGCCGCGCAGGGCCAGCGGTCGCGCCACCTGATAGCGGACGAATGCCGCAGCCGATGGGCGCGTTTCCTGCAGGTATATGCTGCTCGAGTTGTTGGACAGGTCGCCGAGGTAATTGCTGCCTCCGAGGTGAAGGCCTACTTCCAGATTCTGTGCGCCAGAGGCCAGGCCCCAAAGGATGGCCAGCAGGAGCAAAGCGGATTTTTTCATGTGGCTGTTTAGTTTTGGCGAAATTACCCGACGGCGGCCATTTTTTCGAACCGAGGCGCGCGCGGGGGCATTCATTTGGTAGTTTCAAGACAATGACGAAGGCAAATGTTCCTTTCCGCTATTGACCCTGGCCTGAGGCCGCTGGCGCGCAGGTTCGCCTTTTCAGTCGGCGTGCTCGTCGTGGTGTTGCTCGCGGGGGCCTTGCCCCCCGGGTGGATCGAGGCCGGCTACAGCCGGGGCCTGTATCCGTGGTTGCACCGGGTGGTCAGCTCGCTCTTCGGCTTTCTGCCCGTGCCCGGGCTGTACGTGTTGCTCGTGTTGTTCCTGGTAGAGACCGTGCTGAACGTGCGCAGGATTTGGCGCAAGCCGAGGCGATGGCTGCGCCTGGCCCTAAGCGGTGCCAATGTGGTGATCTGGATGGTCATCCTGTTCCAGCTGCTGTGGGGGCTCAACTACCGGCGCGAGCCCGTGGCGCACCGGCTCGGCCTCACAGCCGTGGTGCCGGATACGGCGCAGCTGCGGCTGCTCGCCGAGGAAGCGGTCGATAGCCTCAACGTGCTTTCCCTGCGCGTCTTTCGCATCGGCGAGGAGGTGCAGCCTTCCGGGCAGGAGGAGTTTGCCATCCCCTTCGGGCTGTGCAAGGTGCTGGAAGCCTTGGGTTACCCATGCATCCAGAGTGCCCGCGTGCGTCTGCTGCAACCGCAGGGAGTATTGCTGCGCATCGGCACGGCGGGTTTCTACCTGCCCTATTCCGGCGAGGGTCACATCGACGCGGGCCTCCATCCGCTGCAGCGGCCTTTCGTCATGGCGCACGAGCTGGCACATGCCGAAGGCTTTGGCGACGAGGGTGTGTGCAACTTCTGGGCATGGCTGACCACCACGCGCGCTTCCGATCCGTTCGTCGCCTATTCCGGATGGCTGTCGTGGTGGGCCTATCTCAGCGCCGAAATGCGCTACTTCGCTCCAGACGTGCTTGCCGACGTCCGGGCGCGCCTTGCCCCTACGGTGCGCGCCGACCTGCAAGCCATCGACGAGCAAATGGACCTCTTTCCCGATCTCTTTCCCGCCTTGCGCAACTGGATCTACCACCACTACCTGCTGGCCCAGGGCGTGGACAAGGGGCTCGACAGCTATGGCCAGATGGTGGGTCTGGTCGTCGCCTTCCGGCAAAAAGAAGGCGCGTTGCCTTCCGGCAAAAAGCTCAGTCCCTCGCTTCCGCAAACGTCTGCACCAGCTCGGTGAGCACGCCATTGAGCGCATCGATGGCTTCGTGCAGCTGCCACCCTGCGCGGTTGCGCGGTTCCACGCGGTTCGACAGGGCGCGGATGCTCACAAAGGGCACGTTTGCCGAGAGGCAGGCCAGGAAAAAGGCCGCCCCTTCCATGTTCTCGACATCCGCATCCGGATACAGGCGGCGCAGTCGCTGGATGGAGGCCTCGGTGCCCGTGACGGTATTGACGGTGAGCCCATGCGCCTTGGGCAAAAAGGCGAAGCCCGAAGAACGGTCGTTGTGCAGTACGCCACCACGGAAGGGCGGCTCGTCGGGGTCGATCAGCCCCATGTCGTGGATGCTCGTAAAGGAGCCATCGGCTTCTTCGGCGCCGAGGTCGCCAAATCGCTCGGTGGTCACCTCCACGACCGTCGCGAGTGGCCACTTGTCGTGAAACACGCCGGCCACGCCCACCTGTATGGCAAAATCCACGGGACGGGCACACAGCCACTGGCCCAGCCGCCAGGCCGTCAGCGGCATTCCCACACCGGTGATGCATATTTGCACGACGTGTTCCCCCAGCTCGAAGGCATCTTCCGATTTACGGGCGTGAGTCTCGAGCCAGTCCAGCGTGGGCGCGATCTCGAAAGGGGTGGCGGCTGCCAGCAGGATGTTCATATTGTTTCGTTGATTGTCTATCGTCCATCGTCCATTTAATTCCCTGAGCGGTGAAAATACTCATAGCCCC
>CAYNYN010000005.1:23555-30729 GCA_964401445.1 uncultured Saprospiraceae bacterium
GTCTATCGTCCATCGTCCATTTAATTCCCTGAGCGGTGAAAATACTCATAGCCCCGGACTCCTTCAAGGATGCCCTTTCCGCAAGGGAAGTGGCCGCGTCCATCGCCGATGGCGTGCGGGCGGCGATGCCGGGGGCCCGGCTGGTGCTGTGCCCGCTGGCCGATGGCGGCGAACACACACTGGACGTGTGGCTCGATCACCTCGGCGGCCGACTGGAATATTTCGAGGTGACCGGCCCTTTGGGTGCGCCCGTTCGTGCCCCTGTGGCCGTTTCGGGTGCGGGCGACACCGTCCTGATCGAAATGGCCCGGGTGGCCGGCCTCGAGCTGGTGCCGCCCGGGCGCCGCAACCCGATGCACACCACCACCTTCGGTCTGGGCGAGCTGATCGGCGCGGCGGCGCGTCTGGGGGCCCGGCGCCTGGTGCTCACCATCGGCGGCAGCGCCACCCACGACGTGGGGGCAGGCATGGCTGCCGCGCTGGGGTGGCAGTTCCTCGACGCCGACGGTCGCGCTTTCATCCCTACGGGGGCCACCTTGCACCGGGTGGCGACCATCCGTCCGCCTGCAGAGCCGCTGCCCTTCGAGGAGGTGCTCGTGCTGTGCGACGTGCGCAACCCCCTCCTCGGCCCCGAAGGCGCTGCCTACACCTACGCCGCACAGAAAGGCGCCGATGCCCGTGCCCAGGAGCAGCTCGAAGCCGGCACGCGCCACTTCGTGGCACTGCTGGAAAGGGTCACGGGCCGGTCGCTGGCCGACATGCCGGGTGCCGGTGCCGCCGGCGGAATGGGGGCCGGTGCCGTGGCCTTTCTGGGGGCACGGCTGGTGTCGGGCGCCGGCTATCTGCTGGATGCCATAGGCTTCGATGAGAAACTCGATGATACGGCATGGGTGATCACGGGCGAAGGCCGCTTCGACGGCCAGACGCGCCATGGCAAGGTGGTGGCAGAAGTGGCGGCACGGGCCCGCACACGAGGCGTGAAAGTGGTGGTGTTGTGCGGCGCGCTGCACGCCGACGTCTCCGACATGACCGCACTGGGCATCCGTGCGGCTTTCAGCATCGTGCAGGGGCCCTGTACCCTGTCCGAAGCGCTGGCCCGCACGAGGGAAGGCCTATATCGCACCGCCTGGTCGGTGGCCCGACTCATTCAGGCCGATTCCTCCACGGGCAACTCCTCGAAATAGCCCGTGCGGGGATTCTTGCGCACGTTGTTCCAGTGGAAGTAGCGACCGTTCATAGCCACGTACACCCCCGGCGGCAGCGTCTGCACGAAAGCCAGGGCACTGCCGAGGTTGAAAAACCCGTCGGATGAGGTGCCGAAAGCATAGGGGATGAGGGCACCCGTCAGCACGATCGTCTTGCCTTCGATGTTTTGTTGGGCCAGGTATTTGGCCGTCACCACCATCGTGTCGGTGCCGTGGGTGATCAGGATCTGGTTGGTCTTGGTCAGCCGGCAGTTGTGGGCGATGATCTCCCGGTCGGCATCCGTCATGTCCAGGCTGTCGATCATCATCAGCGTCTTGATGTCGACGTCGAGGGTGCACCGGCCCCGTTCCAGCATCTTGGGTACATGGGTGTCCTTGAAATACAACCCACCCGAGAGGTAATCGTATTCCTTGTCGAAGGTGCCGCCTGTTACGAAAATCTGGATCATAAGCTGCCCGCGTTGAATGGAATTCACTGTGCCAGTACGCCTTGTTCGCGCAGATACCACAACAAGGCCAGAATGGCTGCAAATGCGAGCACAAGGATAAGGATTTTAACCCATGAGAGGGGCTTGTGGCCACTCACTTTTCCCGTCTGGCCGTTGATCATGAAGTGGTACCGCTTGCCCTTGTATTCATACGAAGCGATCCACACGGGCAGGACGACCAGCTTGAACGTCTGATTGAACTTGCGGCTATAGATGCGCAGATTGCGCTGGGTGTCGCCGCCCAGCTGCGCCGAGCACATCTGTCGGATGCGGTGGTCCATGATGCGGTCGGCGATCTGGTACCCTTCATCCACCTCGATTTTGTACACTTCGGCTTCCCAACCCATCATCAGGCGCGGGTCGAAATTGACCAGCTCGTTGAGGCGGAAGGGCTCGATGCCGGCCACCTCCTCGGGCGACAGACCTCCAGAGGCGGGCACCAGCACGTCGTCGAAGAAGTGGCTGAGATGCCCGCTGCGGTGCACCCACCGGATGCGCCGTTCCTGCACCATCACCGGCCTGCCGTTGCGCATGACCGTGCGCGTGACGTAGTAGTAATAGCCGGCATAGCCTTCCCAGTCCGATTCCGTCTGGGCATCGTAGGTCCAGAAAGGCAGGTAAATGCCGTGCAGTTCTTCCAGCTTGGCGAGCTTGCGCAGGCTGTTGGGATGGAACCATCCCTGTTTGAGCCACTGCTTGAACCGCTCGAGTGCCTGATCGCGGGAGACGTAGAAGGGGATGATGCCGACCGGCTTGATGAACTTCTGCTCGATGGCCTGCACGTTGATGTTTTCGCTTCCGCAAAAACCGCAACGTATCTGCACGTCTTCGGGCTCCACCAGCACCCGCGCCCCGCAGTTGTGGCATTCGAACAGCTTGCGGCCCGTCTCGCCGGGGTCCCACTGCTGGATGGCACGGGCCGCCTCGGCAAGGCTGCGTTCGACCACCTGGTCATTGGCGTGGTCGAATTCTTCCTCGTAGCCGCAATAGGGACAGACGATCCGCTTTTTTTCGGCCGAATATTCGAGTTGGCCACCACAACTTGGGCATTCCTCATACAGCGCCCCCTTGACAAACTCCTTGTCAGGTTCGAAAGCAGGGGCATCTTCGGGATGGGCTCGTTGTGGCATGTTACCGTTGGGGTCCTTGACAAGCAAACGGGCAAAACAGCATTACAGGCGGCTCAGCAGCTCCTTTTTCTTGGCTTCGAACTCCTCCTGAGTGACGATGCCTTCTTTCACCAGCTCGCCCAGCTGCTTGAGGGTGTCCAGGATCTCCTGCCTCGTCATGGCAGGGGATTGCTGTTCGGCCTTTTGCTGGGGCTGACTCTGGTCCATCATCATTTTGGCCATGCCCAGCCCCACGCCGATGCCGATCCCTTCGCCGGCACCACCGCCCGGGTTGTCTGCCGCCTTCTCGATGGCCTGGGCCTGCTGGAAGCGGGTGAAGCGCTCCAGGTCGTCGCCCACCATGTTCATGTTGGTCACCTTGTCGTAGAAAGCTTCGACCTCCTTGGGCAGGGTCGTACTGGTGATCTGAAACTTGGTGATCTCGAGCCCGAACGGGTCGACGTCCTGCTGCAGGAAGGGGCGGATCTTGTCACCCAGCTCGGTGTAGTTGGCCACCAGGCCCATGACCGAAATGCCCGACTCGGCCAGCACCTCGGCAAACTTGGGCGCCACGATGCCGCGCAGCCGCTCTTCGATGTCCTGGATGCGCAACACCGGATGCGTACCCGCAAATTCCTTGAAGAAGGCTACCGGGTCTTTCACCTTGACGAAATACACACCGTGAGCACGCACCCGCACCTGCTTGAACTGCGGGTCCGGCATGATGACGGGGTTGGGCGTGCCCCATTTGAGGTTGGTGAACGTCCTGGTGCTGATGAAGTACACGTCGCACTTGAAGGGCGACTTGAAGCCCTTGTCCCAGTTGCGCAGGGTGGTGAGCACCGGCAGGTTCTCGGTGATGAGCTCCCATTGGCCGGGGCCCAGCACATCGGCAATCTGCCCCTCATCTACGAAGATGGCAACCTGTGATTCGCGCACGGTAAGCTGGGCGCCGTATTTGATGTTGGCATCGCGGTCGGGGAATTTCCACAGCACCACGTCGGGGTCCTGTTCCACCCAGTCGATGACTTCGACGAACTCGTCCCGGAAAAAATCGAAAAGTCCCATGATGGATCTGGTGTTTTGATACGGGCCTAATGTAACGGGTTTGGTGCGCAACGCCAAGCGGATGCGACCAACGTCAGCCGATAACCCCTCAACATAGGTTGGCTGTCGATAAGCACGCGGCTATCAGGCAGAAAAGGAGGTGCCGCACCCACAGGTCTCCTTGGCATTGGGGTTGTCGAAGGTGAAGCCCCGGTTGTTGAGCCCTTCGGCCCAGTCGATGCGGGTGCCCATCAGATAGAGCATGTGCGCTTTCTGGATGAAGATTTTCAGGCCCTGGTATTCGAAAACCTGGTCGTTCTCCTTCTGCACGTCGAAGCCCAGCACATAGGAAAAACCGGCACAGCCGCCGCCTTTCACCCCTACGCGCAATCCGTACTCGTCGCCGATGCCCTGCTCTTCCCTGATCTGCATCAGTTGTTTGAACGCCGAGGGCGTGATGGTCAGAGGCAGTTCCTTGGTCATGTCCACAGCCATAGCGAGGAAGTTTTTGCAAAAATACAAAAGAAGCCCGCCGGGGGTTGTCCGGCCTTTCGGCAAACTTGCCATCTTTGCTCGCCCCGACCATTACGCTCAAGTAGAAACCGTATGTCTGCCTTTCTCGATTTTTTGCTCGAATTGCTCAAGCTGACCATTCCCGGCCTGGTCGTGTTTTTCACGGCCTGGTACCTGATTCGGGAGTTTCTCCAAAAGCAGGTGCAACTGAAGCAGGTCGAAATCAACCAACAAGCCAGAAAGACGACCCTACCCCTCAAGTTGCAGGCCTATGAGCGGCTTGCCCTGCTCATGGAGCGCATTCAGGTACCCAATCTGGTGCTGCGCATCCGGGTGGATGGCACCAACGCTGCCGCCTTGCGCATTGCCCTGCTCATGGCCATCCAGCAGGAATTCGAGCACAACGTCAGCCAGCAGGTGTACGTCTCCGACAACTTGTGGGAAATCGTCAAGCTGGCCCGCCAGGAAATCGAACAGATCATCAATGGTGTGGCCGAACAGGTCGATCCCAAGGCCGACTCACGCGTCCTGGGCGATGCGCTCGTCATGTTCTGGGAAAAACTCGAAGAACCTGCCACGAGCAAGGCCCTGAAGGCCATCCGGAAAGAGGCGGCCATGTACCTCTGAGCAGCCCCGATATCGTGATCTTTCAACCCCGTGACCGGCCACTGAAACCTCCCCGATCGCCCTTGCGTAAACCGGTAGGTGATGGCTGTTGAATATGAGTTTGTTGCGAAAAACGGTCAACTGTAATGTTTTGGTAATCAAGTTTTTGTCAATATTGATTTAGTTAAAAAAATATACAAACGCTTGCATTGTTGGCTTGGAATTTTGCCGTGAAATGACCCATCTTTGTGATCGCTCCTGAGGCTAAGCCCATACGGGCAAGAGGGGAGCGCGCCCACATCGAGGATTTCCATCCCGCTAACTTACACAGACAGGCTTACTGATACCCAGGCACTCCTTATTGGCATAAGGTTGTGTGTGTCATCCTTTTGTTTAACCCTTTACCCGGCAGGTAATGAATCAATCTGAAGTAAGGATGGTTGAAAAAGACTGCGTGGCTGTCTGGGACAGTTGCCTGGAGATCATTCGGAAGAACGTCAATCCCCAATCGTTTCGCACCTGGTTCGAACCCATCAAGCCGGTCAAGCTGGAGGGTAATGTCCTCACCATACAGGTGCCCAACAAGTTTTTCTACGAATGGCTCGAAGAGCATTTCGTGATGGTCCTTCGCCGGGCCATCAAGACCGAGCTGGGGGAGCAAGGCCGGCTGGAGTACCAGATCCTGCTGGGGGAGCCCAAGCCGCGCGTGTCGAACACGGGACCTACCCGCCCCAAGGTGCCCAAGCCCGAGGGCAAGCAACGGAGCCGGAGTGCCGATGATCAGATACCCGGCGTGGTCGATACGCGTGAGATCAAGAATCCATTCGTCATTCCGGGCATCCGCAAGCTGAAGATCAATCCACAGCTCAACCCCTCTTTCACCTTCGACACCTTCATCGAGGGCGACTGCAACCGGCTGGCGCGGGCTGCGGGGCTGAGCGTGGCCGAACGTCCCGGCGCCACTTCGTTCAATCCCTTGCTGATTTACGGCGACGTGGGCCTGGGCAAGACCCACCTGGCTCAGGCCATCGGCAACAGAATTCTGGAGCTGTACCCGCAAAAGTCGGTGCTCTATGTGACGAGTGAAAAATTTACCAACCAGATCATCGACTCGATCCGCAACAACGCCATCAGCGATCTGGTCAACTTCTACCAGTTGCTCGACGTGCTGATCGTGGACGACATTCAGTTTTTGGGGGGCAAGGAGAAGACGCAGGAAATCTTTTTCTTCATATTCAATCAGTTACACCAGGCGCGCAAGCAGATCGTGCTCACCAGCGACCGGGCACCCAAGGACCTGCCCGGCATGGAGCCCCGCCTCATCTCCCGCTTCAAGTGGGGCCTGTCGGCCGACCTGCAGCCGCCCGACTTCGAGACGCGCATGGCCATCCTCGGCGCCAAGATGAGCCAGGAAGGGGTCAATCTGCCCGACGACGTAGTGGAGTTCATCTGCTTCCAGATCCAGAACAACATTCGCGAGCTGGAAGGCGTGCTGATCTCGCTCAGTGCCCAGGCCATGCTCAATGGCCGCAAGATCGATCTCGAGCTGGCCAAGCAGGTCATTTCGAAGTTCGTCAATCAGATCAACAAGGAAATCACGGTCGATTACATCCAGGAGCTGGTTGCCGACTACTTCAACGTGCCCGTTGAGAAACTGGCCAGCAAGACGCGCAAGCGCCAGATCGTCATTGCACGCCAGCTCTCCATGTATCTGGCCAAGAAACTGACGGGCAAGTCGCTCAAAGCCATCGGGGAAACCTTCGGCGGGCGCGATCACAGCACGGTGCTCTACAGTTGCCGTACCGTGAAGAGCCTCATGGACACCGATCAGGTGTTCAAGGGCAAAGTAGAGGACCTGGAAAAGCGCATCAGAACGAGCCTGAAGTCAACGTTCTGAGGCTCAGTAGGCAGCAAAAGCAAGTAACTTAATTTTGCGCGAATGTGTTGTATTTACAAAGTGGCCTTTTTACCTTTGCCGCCGCTGGAAAAATTCAGCTTCTGACGCTTCTGGTGGAGTGGGTGAGTGGCTGAAACCACCGGTTTGCTAAACCGGCGTACTCCGAAAAGGGGTACCGCGGGTTCGAATCCCGCCTCCACCGCAAATGTTCCCTCGATGTGGGAACATTTTTTTTACCCCACGGGGCGTAGCGCAGTCCGGTTAGCGCACCTGCTTTGGGAGCAGGGGGTCGCAGGTTCGAATCCTGCC
>CAYNYN010000006.1:0-27401 GCA_964401445.1 uncultured Saprospiraceae bacterium
TTTCTTTTAGATTTTTTGGAAAAACCAATTGGTGTTTGGAAATTTTCGGCCTCCGTGGAAAAAATATGCGGAGAGTTGCCTTGATTGTTCACACTCAAACATTGTGCTATGGACCATCCTCGCAAGATCACCCTCACCGAAAAGGAAATTCCGCACCAGTGGTACAACATCGTGGCTGACATGCCCAACAAGCCACTGCCGCCCCTGCATCCCGGCACGGGCCAGCCCATCGGGCCCGAGGCTCTGGCTCCCCTTTTCCCCATGGCCCTCATCCAGCAGGAGGTGACCACCGACAAGTGGGTGGACATCCCCGAGGAGGTGCGCGACGTGTACACCATGTGGCGCCCTACGCCCCTGTATCGGGCGCGCAACCTCGAAAAGGCACTCGATACGCCGGCCAAGATTTACTACAAGTACGAAGGCGTCAGCCCGTCGGGCTCGCACAAGCCCAATACGGCCGTGCCGCAGGCCTGGTACAACAAGCAGGAAGGGGTGCGGCGCATCACCACGGAGACGGGGGCAGGACAGTGGGGCAGTGCGCTCTCTTTTGCCTGCAACCTCTTCGGCATCGACTGTGAGGTGTACATGGTGAAGATCAGCTACCACCAGAAGCCCTACCGCAAGGTGATGATGCAGACGTGGGGAGCCCATGTGTATGCTTCGCCTACCGATCTTACTGAATCCGGACGCAAGGTGCTGGCCGAGGATCCCGACTCGCCGGGCTCGCTGGGCATCGCTATCAGTGAGGCCGTGGAGCGCGCGGCAGTCGATCCCGACACGAAGTATGCCCTGGGCTCGGTACTCAACCACGTGTTGCTGCACCAGACGATCATCGGGCAAGAGGCCCTGGTACAGATGGAGAAAGCCGGCGATTTCCCCGACGTGGTGATCGCGCCCTTCGGGGGGGGATCCAACTTTGCCGGTATCGCCTTCCCGTTCCTTCGCTACAAGCTCGAGGGCAAGCGCGAGGTGCGCTGCATCGCGGCCGAGCCGGCCAGCTGTCCCAAGCTGACGCGCGGCGTGTTCCGCTACGACTTCGGCGACACGGTCGGCATGACGCCGCTGCTGCCCATGTACACGCTGGGGCACCAGTTCGTACCCGCACCGATCCATGCCGGCGGCTTGCGCTACCACGGCGCCGGCGTGATCGTGAGCCAGCTGCTCAAGGACGGCCTGATCGAGGCCTCGGCCCATCACCAGCTCGAGGTGTTCGAGGCTGGGGTGAAGTTTGCCCGTGCCGAAGGCATCATCCCCGCGCCCGAGGCCTGTCATGGCATCGCTGCTGCCATCCGCGAAGCCAACCGATGCAAGGAAGAGGGTGTATCGCGCACCATCCTGTTCAACCTCTGCGGTCACGGCAACTTCGACATGCAGGCCTACGAGGACTATTTCGCCGGCAAGCTGGTGGAACATCACCTCACCGATGAGGATATTGCCGCCGCCATTGCAAAACTCGATACACCCGAAATTGCTGGCTAAGAATTGCTTATATTGGCGGGGCGCCCCCTTTGGGGGTGCCCCCTCGATTTTGCAAGTTGGGAATGCAGGTACCCGTTTTCGCAGCAAAACGATTGCGACCAATTCCCAATATCTATCGTCATGGAACCTTCACAACCTTCATCCAATCACCCGACCAACCTCTATTCCTGGCCTGTAGAAAATCCCCGTCTGGTCATTTTGCTGGTACACGGACTGGGCGAGCATGCCGGCCGGTATGCGCATGTGGCGCGTTTTTTCAACGAGCACGGCATGGCCGTCCTGGCTGCCGACCTGCCCGGTCATGGCCGCACGTCCGGCCCCCGTGGCCATGCGCGCGGACTGAAGCACCTTTTCCAGACCGTGGATCAGCTGATGGAAGAAGCCGAAAAGTGCTTCCCCGGCGTGCCGAAAGTGCTGTATGGCCACAGCATGGGCGGCAATGTGGTGCTGAACTACCTGCTGCGCCGGCAGCCCGACGTGGCCGGGGTCATTGCCACCAGCTCGTGGATCCGCCTGCCCGAGCCGCCGCCTGCGGCAAAGGTGGCAGCGGGCAGGGTGATGCAGTATCTGTGGCCGTCGTTGGCCTTGCCCAATGGGCTCGACCCTGCGGCCATCAGCCGCGATCCAGAGGTGGTGCGCGCCTACAAGGAAGACCCGCTGGTACACGACAAGATTTCTGCTGCGCTGGGGGCCAGCATGCTCGACGCGGCGCGCTATCTCGACACCTGGCGGGGCAAGGTGCCCGTGCCCGTGCTGCTGATGCATGGCTCGGAGGACCGGCTGACGGCCTGGCAGGGCTCGTCAGAGTTCGCCGAGCGTGCCGATGGGCCCGTCACCTTCCAGCTGTGGGAAGGGGGATACCACGAACTGCACAACGACCTGCAGCAAGAAGAGGTGCTGGCAGCTATCCTGGCATGGCTGGAACAGCAGGTGCTGCAGGGGTCCGCTTGAGGGGCCTGACACGTGCGCAGATGCCGGCGTTCCCTTTTTGGCTTTCGCGGATTCGCCCTACCTTGGCTGCCCGGCAGGCATTTGCCGGAAGGCGGCACGCCCAACCTTTGTCCCCAAGAGGCGGTGCCGGTCCGTAGTTCGACAAAAAACCGATAGCAATGACCCTGCAAGATTTCATCGAGAAGCTTCCGAAACGCTTCCAGCCAGAGGTGGTGGAAGGCATGACCACCAACTTCCATTTCGACCTGAGCGGTGAAGGGGGCGGCCAGTACACGATCGAGCTGGTGGACGGCCAGCTGAAGATTCACGAGGGGCTGGTGGGGGAGCCGCGCTGCGTCATCACGGCAAAGGCCGATGATTTCCTCGGGGTGGTTCAGGGCAAGATCAACCCCATGATGGCCGTGCTCACCGGCAAGATCAAGATCAGCAACCAGGGCGAGCTGCTCAAGTACGCCAAGGTTTTCGGACTGATGTAACGGCCCTGCGCCCAGATGCCAAACAACGACACGGCAGAGCCCATGACCCAGCAAGTACGGTACAATTCCTTCCTGTCCATCGTAGTGGTGGTGCATGATGAGTCGGAGGCGAGCAAATTGCCCGCGCTGCTGCAAAAGCTGTTCGGGCCGGTGCGGGATCACTTTGCCGATTTCGAGTTCATCGTCGTCAACAACCTGCCCGGACGCTCGCTCGACGAGCTCATCGCACCGCTGCCCGACGCGCTCAAGCACCAGGTGTACGTGCTCAATCTCTCGAGTGCCACACCCTGGAACCATGCCGTGGTGGCCGGCCTGGACCGCGCCAACGGCGACTACACCCTGATTTTCGAGTTCGACTTCATCGATCGCCCCGAGCTGGTGCTCGAGCTCATGGAGCGGGCGCGCCAGGGGTTCGACATCGTCTATCTGCGTGCTCCGCGCCGCGTGGCGGGCTGGCGCACGGGGCTGGGCTATCGCCTTTTCTACTGGATCCTCAAGAACTACTCGTCGTTGCAGATCGACGAGCTGGCCCACAACACCCGCCTCATCTCGCGCCGGGCGCTCAACTCGCTTTTGCGCTTGCGCGAAAACCTGCGGTACATGAAGGCCATCTACAGCATCGTGGGGTATCGCACCACCTTCATCCAGACCGATGTGCCCCTGAAGCCCGACCCGCATTCCAGCTTTCGCGAAAAGCTGCACAACTCGCTGGTGGCCATCACTTCGTTCACCACCTTCCTGCGCACGCTGCTCTTCTGGATTTTCGTCTTTTCCATCCTGCTGCTCATCGTCGTCATCTTCAATGCGGTCAAGGTCAAACTGACCAACGTGGACATCTTTGGCATCTACCACGAGACGGTTTCCGGCTGGCCGTTCCTGGTGGTGCTCATCTCGATTTTCTTTGCCATTACCTGCCTCAACCTCTTCATCATGTCCATCTACCTTTCCAACATCTACTACGAGATCAAGCACCGCCCGCTGTACCTCATCGAGTCGATCAAGCGCTATTGACGAGGCCTTTGGTGAAGCGAAAGCGGCCATTTGTTGAAAAAATGGGGCCGTTACACATTGCGGATGGTGGTTATTTGACTGCTTGCGCTAAGTTTACGGGGATTTGGAGTCGTGTACCAGGTAGTGGCAGATGAAAGGAAAGTACCCGTTTTACCCCCAGCTCGATGCCAATGATTGTGGCGTGGCCTGCCTGCGCATGGTAGCCGCCTGGCATGGCAAGAATGTCAGTCCCGCCCGTCTGCGTCTGTTGTCGCACCAGTCTACGCGTGGGGTCTCGCTCCTGCATCTGGCCGAAGCAGCCGAGGCCATCGGCTTTCAGACGTTGGCTGCCGAACTCACCTTCGAGCAGCTGAGGGACCATGCGCCCCTGCCGGCCATCCTGTTCTGGCGGGGCGAGCACTATGTGGTGCTCTATTCGCTGGACAACAAGAAGGCCATCATTGGCGACCCGGCCGAAGGCATTCGCCACCTGCCGCTCGATGTGTTCAAAAAACACTGGCTGCAATCCTCGCCCTTGTCGGAGGAAGCCAAGGGCATCGTCCTGGCCATGGAGCCGGGGCCTGCCTTTCGCGAAGGGGTGGAGGAGAAGGGCCACCGCTCTTTTTCCCGCTGGCTGAAGGCGGAAACGGCTCAGTGGGGCTGGTTCCGCCCGCAATTCTGGATGGGCGTCGCCCTGTCGGCATTGCTGACTGCGCTGGTGCCCCTGTTGCTCAAAGGACTGGGCGACGAAGCCATCCACCTCGACGACCAGCAGCTGGCCTTGCTCATTTTGGGGGCCTGGGTCCTGGTCATCCTGTTGCGCAGCCTGCTGACCGTGCTGCTCGACTGGATGGTCGATTTTGCCGCGCGGCGGCTGAGCCTGTCGGGCATGAGCCAGTTCGTGGGGCGCCTGCTCGACCTGCGTTTCGAGCTGCTGCAGTCGCAGCTGCCCGAAGACCTGATGCGCAGGGCATATGGCTACGAGCAGATCGCCGAATTTTTGCGCAAGCGCTGGTTTCCGATGTGGCTGGCTGGCGCCATGCTGATGGCCTCGTTGGCCGTGCTGGCATGGCTGTACCCGCTGCTGGTGTGGCCCCTGGTGCTGTCGCTCGTGCTGGAGCTGGGGCTGGCGCTGTGGCGCCCGCCGGCGCTGCACCGGCAGGAAGACCTGGCCAGCGAGCTCGAAGCCAAAGCCCACCGCACCCTGGCAGACCTGCTGTATGGCGTGCGCGAGCTGAAACTGGCGCAAGGCAGCACGCAGGCACGGTGGGAGTGGGAGCGCGTGCGCAACGAGCAGTTTCACCTGCAACAAGCTTTGGACAAGGACCGGCGGCGCCACACCCTGTGGCTCGAGCTCGTGCAAGGCATGCGCGACGTCGTGCTGATCGGGCTGACGGCCCATGCCCTCATTCGCAACGAGCTCACCGTGGGCGCCCTGCTGGCCGTGGTCTGGATCGTTTCGCAGCTTCCCTGGGCGTCGCGGCACCTGGCGCAGTTCTTTGCCGACCGTGCGCGGCTGCAGCGTTGGTTCGAGCGGGTGCAGGAGGTGTGGGAGCTGCCGGCCGAGTCGGATGACGACCTGCGGCGGGATCCCCTGCCGGAAAAGCAGGTGCTCGTGCTGGAAGACGTGACGTTTGGCTGGAAGACCGGCCTGGAAGGACATGTGCTCGAGGCTGCCAGCATGCGTGTCGAGCCGGGTACCACCACCCTGGTCATCGGTTCCAGCGGCTCGGGCAAAAGCACACTTATCCAGTTGTTGGCAGGCCTCTTCCCGCCCGATGAGGGGGAGATACGCTATGGTACCGTCAACCTGGCACATGTGGCGCCCGAGCTGTGGCGCGCCCGCTGCAGTGTGTTGCTGCAGGGCGGGCACCTGTTCCAGGACACCATCGCCAGCAACATCGCCCTGGGCGATCCGCGTCCCGACATGGGGCGGCTGCGGCAGGTGGCCCAGGCCGTGCGTCTGCTCGACTGGATCGACGCGCTGCCTCTCGCCTTCCAGACGGTGGTGGGCCATGGCGGGCTGGGCCTGTCGCGCGGGCAGATCCAGCAGCTGCTGCTGGCCCGGCTCATCTATCGCGAAGCCGAGATCTATCTGATGGACGAGCCCCTTTTCGGGCTCGACGGGCCGCTGGCGCGCGAGGTGCTCGAAAACCTCCTTCGATTCCTCAGGGGCAAAACCATCGTCATCGCGGCCCCACACGAGCTGGCCGGTCTGGACGCCGACGTGAGTTATCTGTTAACCAAAGGTGCGCTTCGGATGTTGGAAAAGCGTAGTTCCGTGAAACATTGATTGCCTATGTCTTCGATCAGCCAAGGAGGGACCTATGCTCCCGGCGAGGAGCTGAACGCCATCCTTTCCCGACCGCCATCGACGATGCGCAGGTGGGGCATTTCCTTTCTGGCCTTGTTTTGTGGCGCCCTGCTGCTCATGGGCTGGATGGTGCCCTGGTCCGAGCGGCTGGAAGGTGAGATCACGCTCGTTTCGGACGTGCCCCCGGTGGTGGTGACCACGCCCTCGGAGGGCTACGTCCAGATGCTGTTCGTGGAAGAAGGCGACACGGTTCGCGAGGGGCAGCTGCTGGCACTGATGGAGACGACGGCCCGGCTCGAAGACGTGGAGGCCCTGCAGCGGTGGGCCGACTCGCTTCAGCACCATCCCGAGCCCGAGCTGTTGGCCGATGCCGAGGTGGCCGTCATGCTGTTGCAAATAGGTGAGTTGCAGCTGGCCTGGGATCGCTTCCGGACTGCTGGCAGTGAGCTGCCCGCTGCATCGGGCGGCGGCCTCAGTGTAGCCTCCATCGATGCGAGTATCAGCAGCGCCCGCAGCAAGCTGGAGCGGCTGGAACGGGGGCTGCAAGCACTGGAGAGAGAAAAAAAACAACTGGAGTCGGCATTCCGGCAGGCGCAAAAAAACTATTCCGACGGACTCATCACCCTCGAGTCGCTGCGCAAGGCGCGCAGCAGCGTGTGGGATGCAGAGGAGCGTATTGGCGAGCGACAGGCGGCCATCGATGCGGTGCGCGCCGAGATCCGGCGGCTGGAGCTCGAGAAGCGTTCGGTATATGCCGACAAGCGGTCGGCCGTGGAGGGCACCAACCAGGCCATTGCCGAGGCTGCAGCAACCCTGAATGCCCGGATCGAAGAGTGGCGCCAGGCCCATCTCATTACGGCCCCTGCCTCGGGCATCGTGACCCGGTATGGCAACGGCGAGCTGAAGCGGCGTTTGCCGAAAGGCAAGGAAATACTGGCCATCGTGCCACTGGAGACGGGCAGCAAAATCGTCGGTCAACTCACCTTGTCGCCGGTGGGGGCGGCACGCCTCCAGGAAGGGCAGAAGGTGTTCGTCGAACTGTACGCATGGCCCTCGGCCGAGTATGGCCGCCTCATCGGCGAGGTGCGTACCCCTTCGCTCCTGCCAGAAGCGGATGGCGACTACGTGGTGGAAGTGGCTTTCCCGAACGGACTGATCACCGACAAGGGCACGGAAATCGTTTTCCAGCCGCAGCTCAAGGGCAAGGCCGAGGTGATCGTGGAGGTAAAACCCCTGATTCGCAAACTGATCGACCTTTGATTGGGGATTGTCAGGGGGCGTCCCTGGATCGAGATGGGCAAAGGGACGGATTTGCCCGTTTCCCCGCCTCGCCTCATTGGCCAGGCGCTTAGGGGATATTTTTTCTTTTTTCAACCTGGTAGCGCGGAGAAATGCGCTGCATTGACTGCCAATGACTAACAGATTGCGCTGAGCGTACATGTCGAGCTGTAGCTTCCGCAGCTACACAGGGGTGTTGGATTATTGCCATCACAGGGTTATCTTTACCATCACTCACTGACTTTCAGTCTCATCTGGTCTCCTCACATCTGGCGTTTGCGCGCCACTTTACTTCATTACGGTTAGGTTACGAATGCTGCCTGCCCGCGCTGGGCTATGGGGCATTTTTCATAAAAACAAATCACTATGTACAAACAATCTACCCCGGTAGGGGCCAGATTGTGGGGAATGCTGTTTTTCCTTGCAATCTCGGCCTTTTCACTCACTGCGCAGACGAGCTTCGGCGCATTCCAGGACGACGACTGGTTCAACCCCAACAACTGGACGAACGGTTTGCCCGGTCCGGGCAACGATGCCACCATCGTGGGTGGCGTGACGGCTCAGATTTCCGCACCGCTGACGGCCGATTTCACGATTACCAATTACGGCACGGTGCAGATCAGTGCCCGCGTAGATGTGACGGGCAGCTTCGTCAACGTGGGCACGGTGCTCAATGCCGGCACCATCGCCATAGCCGGCAGCTTCCAGACGGTGACGAGCCTGACCAACCAGAACGTGTTCACGGTGCTGCCAGGTGGTACGGCCAGCGTGAGCGGCACCTTCGACAACGAGGGCAGCCTGATCAACGAGGGCTCCTTCACACACAACGGCACGCTGAACAATGCCGGGCAAATCATTCAGAAAGGGCAGTTTCAGCTCAACGGCACCCTGTCCAACGCCGGCGGCTTCCAGCTGCTTTCCGGGCAGTTGCAGGCAGCCAATGGCAGCCAGTTGATCAATGAGGCGGCCGGCACCATGACCGTTGCCGAGGGTACCGTCTGCCAATCGGCAGGTAGCGTCGTGCAGCACGGCACGCTCGACCTGTACGGCTCGATGGTGATCGACGGGCAGGGGTCGGGCAGCGGCACCTGGACCGTCCATACCACGGGCAGCCTTGCGGCAAACAACCAGCTGGCCATTGGCGGCACCCTGACCAACCAGGGCTTCGTGGCGGTGGCGTTCAAGCTCGACATCGCTGGTGCGTTCCAGAATGCGGGATTTCTGCAGAATGGAGCCTACGTCACCGTGTTGTCGGGTGGTGCGCTGACCAACGCCATTGGCGGCCAGATCGACAACCAGTTCGGTTCGGAGGTTGTCAACGAGGGCCTGCTCGACAATCAGGCTGATTTCCTCAGCGTGGGCGACATCATCAACAAGGCCACCCTACAGAATACCGGTTCCATCTACACCAATACGGGCGGCAGCATCGACAACAGCGGCACGCTGAACAACAACGGTTTCCTGAGCAACATCGACCAGATCGTCAATACGGGTACGGTCTTCAACTACAACACCATCAGCAACGCCAGCGGGGGCGTGTTCACCAACAACGGCACGGTGTACAACTACAGCTCCGGCCGCATCTCGAACGACTTCGACTTCATCAACAACGAGCAGCTCACCAACGAAGGCACCATCGAAAACGGGGTGCGCATCCACAACCACGGCACCTTCACCAACGATGGCCTGGTGATCAACATCGGCGATTTCACCAACTCGCCGGGCGCCACCTTCATCAATAACCAGGTGGTGGAAAACAACGCGGGCGGCATCATCGTCAACGATGGCACGATGGAGAACTACAACGAGTGGTTCAACAACGCCTGCTCGGAGCTGGTGAACAACGGCCTGTTCGTCAACGATCATTGGTTCACCAACAAAGGATTGCTTTTCCAGAACGGCACGTGGACGGGCACCATGGCGCCCATGCACATGGACGGCGGCGTGGAGATCACCAACGGCACGTCGGATGCCATTTGCGAAAGCGTGACCGTGGGCATTGGCCCCGATGGACAAGCCGTGGTGACGGCGGCCATCATCGCCCTGCCCGTCGTGGAAAACTGCGATGCGCTCGACCTGAAGGTCGATGGCCAAATGTCGCTGGCGTTCGATTGCAGTCAGTTGGGGGCCCATGTCGTCACCCTCAACCTGGCAGACCGCCTGGGCAACACGGCCACCTGCACGGCCAAGGTAGAAGTGGTCGACGACCTGTCGCCCGTGTTCGAAAATTGTCCTGCCGACCTGGTGGTACAGGCTGCGGGCGCCGAGACGCCGGTGAGCTGGACGGAGCCCACGGCTACGGACAACTGCGCCCTGGAGAGCGTGACGGCTACCCACCAGCCCGGCGATCTGTTCCCCGTGGGTACGACCCAGGTGACCTACGAAGCCAAAGACGTCAACGGCCAGAGCAGCCAGTGCAACTTCCTCGTGACCGTGGTGCCGGCCGGCGATTGTGCCGACGTGCGTGCCATTCGTCGCGTCATGGATACCTACGACAACTGTGGCAGCTGGTGTAATGGTCCCTATGTGCTGGCATTCGGTGCCGGCAAGTGTTTCACCGCGGGCGACGACCTGCTATTCATCGAGTATCACGACGGCACGGCCCTGCTCACCGGCTCCATTCGCCAGGGAAGTGCACGGGGCTACGTGGAGGTGTATTTTTCCGGAAGGACGGAGACGGCACCCTCCGGCTCGCCCAAATATGGCCTGTGCACCCAATCGGGAGGCGACAGCTGGTACTATTACACTACTTTCAAGGGGCTGGTCTTCCTGCCCGATGGCGATCGGGTGAAAATCGAGCGCTATGGGCCGGCCTTTCAGGTGGGCATTGGCGCCAATCTGCAAGATCCGAATCTGTTGGGAGCCAGTGGCTGGATACAGACGGGCAGCAGCCATGGGGGCGACTTCAACTTCCGCCTGGCACCCGAGCCGGCCGTTTGTGAAAACACGGTCTGGCTGGAGGCAGAATGTGCCACGGCCATCGGCGGTGCATGGAAGGTCGTCGATGAGGCCGACGCCTCGAATGGCCTGGCACTGCGCGCCCCTGCCAACAAAAACAGTTACGACGCGCCGCCTGCGACGGATGCCGACAAGGTCGTCTTCGAGGTAGCTGTAGCGCAGCCCGGCTCCTACCGCATCTTCGCGCGTGCCAAGGCCGTGAACAGCAGCACCGATTCGTACTGGGTGCGCGTCAATGGCGGGGCCTGGGTCAAGTGGAACAAGATCAATCGCATTTACGGGTATCCGGATGCCTATGCCTGGGACCAGGTAGGCGTATGGGATGGCGGCAGCTATGCCGTCCCCCTCTCTTTCCAGCTGCATGGCGGGGTCAACACCATTGAATTTGCCTGGCGCGAGGCCTCGGCCCGCCTCGACAAGGTGATGGTGACGCTGGCCGGCAAGCGGCCGCTCGACGAAGGTGCTCAGGCCACCAACTGCGACGGCGTCACACCACCCCCGCCCGTGTGCAATACCGACATCCTGTTCGTCGTGGGTGATGTCGCATGCAATTATGGCGATGCGGCCATGCTCCAACACCTGCAGCACCGCGGCTTCCAGGTGACGGTGCGCGAGGCGACGAGTGTGACCCTTGCCGACGCCCAGGACAAAGGGCTGGTGTTGATCAGCTCCACCGTCAATTCTGGTGACATCGGCAGCCTGTTTACCGACCTGGCCGTGCCGGTGGTCACCTGGGAGGCCTGGCTGTACGATGATCTCGGGATGACGGGGCCCAACAAAGGGAAGGACTACGGCAGGGTGGGCAACATGGCCTTCGTCACGATCGACGATGCCAGTCACCCCATGGCTGCAGGGCTGAGTGGCAAGGTGCAGGTGGCCGACTGTTACTCGCAGTTCAGCTTCGGCATGCCTGGCGACCAGGCCATCCGGGTCGGTCATGTGCCCGGCGATCCTGTGTGGTCGCTCATCTTCGGGTACGAAGCGGGCAGCCCGATGGTGGTTGGCACGGCCCCTGCGCGCCGCGTGGGCTTGTTCATGCGCGACAAAACCCCTGCCTGCCTGAACCAGAATGGCTGGGCCCTGGTCGATGCCGCCATCGACTGGGCGATTGGCTGTGCCGATCAGCCCGATGACACCGAACCTCCCGTGGTTTGCAACGACGAAACCCTGCTGGTCGTGGGCAGCACCGATCTGAACAGCGGCGACCAGCGTGTCCTGGACCGGTTGACGACACTGGGTTACCAGGTGACCGTCGTCGAGGACGATGACGTGAAGAGTGCGGATGCCGATGGCAAAGGTCTGATCGTCATCAGCTCCACCGTTTCTTCAGGCAAGGTGGGTGACAAATTCACCTTCGTGCCCGTGCCGGTGCTGAGCTGGGAGTCGTGGCTGTTCGATGATCTTCATATGACGGGAGGTGAGAAGTACTGGGACTTTGGCAAAACGGATGATATCGACGACATCCAGATCATCGATGGCAGCCATCCCATTACGCAGGGGGCTTCCGGTAAATTCGGGATTTACACCAGCCCCCACGATGTGCGTTGGGGCCGCCCCCAGGGCGAAGTCTCGGTTCTGGGTGTGATTCCGGGTACGGATCGGGCGATGTTGTTCGCCTACGAGGCAGGTGACTGGATGCGCGACATGGAAGCGCCGGAGCGCCGCGTAGGTTTCTTCCTCGACAACAGTGAAGCCAAATACCTGACCAATACCGGCTGGGCGCTGTTCGATGCGGCCGTCAACTGGGCGGCAGGCTGCAACCAGTCCTCGGGACTGGAAGTGGCGCCCGAGCTGCTCACGCTGGAGGCCTACCGCCAAGACAACGAAGTGGTATTGCGTTGGACCAACAACACCGCCTGGAAAAACGACGTCATGGTACTACAGCGCAGTGCCGATGGAGACACCTGGGAGTCGCTGGAATCCTGGGATGCCTTCCAGGAAGAGGACAATACGCCCCGGGTGTATGCGGCTACGGATGAGGCGCCCGTTGAAGGCGCAAACTACTACCGCGTCCTGATCCGTCATCTGGACGGCTCGATGAGCTTCTCGCCCGTGCGTCAGGTAGATTTCCAACCCCTGAAGCGCCTGGCTTTGTATCCCAACCCGGCATCCGAGGCCGTGCGCATCCTTACGGACGACTGGGCCGGTCTGCCCGCAACCATCACGCTCGTCGATGCCAGTGGGCGCATCGTCGTGCAGCGCGATGTGGAGGCGCTGGCTCCCGCCTTCGAAACCGTCGACGTACGCACCGTGCCCAATGGGCAATATTTCATGCACATCATGGTGGAAGGACACAAACCCGTGAGCGAGGGTCTGGTGATCCATCACTGATCAGACACGGACATACTTGTTAAAATTTCCTTGGCAGGGCCTTCGGGCCCTGCTTTTCTTTTAGGCCATTGAGGGAAATGCCGTACTTTTGGAGGCTCGGACAGAAAAATGACCGGCACCTCGTTCCCTTCCCCAATGCCAGATGGCACCCTGTTCCGGGGGTGCGATTTCAGAATTTCCTCAAGAAAGGAAACTGGTCGAAACAAACTTTTTCTAATTTTCCGGCCGATTGGCAAAACAGGATTTCACCAACAGTAATTTTTGAGCAATGGACAACTTCTCGCGTGTCTTGTGCTTCGCGTTTGCTTTCGTGTGTGCGACGGTGCAGCTTGCCGCCCAGGTGAATGTGCGTGGCGAGGTAGTGGACGCGATCAACAACGAACCCCTCATTGGTGCGGCCGTAATGATTGCCGGCACGGGCGAAGGGGCTGTCACCGATTTCGATGGCGCCTTCGAGCTGCGCGTCGAGTCGCTGCCCGTGACGCTCGAGGTGAGCTACGTGGGTTATGAGACGGTACGCATCGAGGTCACCTCGGCAGATGAGCCCGTGCGCATCGAGATGCAGGAGAGTGCCGTGACCATCGATGCCGGGGTCGAGGTGGTAGGACAACGCATCTCCGAAAAGCAGAAAGCAGCCCCGCTGACGGTGGAGAGTATGGACGTGCTGGCCATCAAGGAAACGCCTTCGGAAAACTTTTACGACGGCCTGGGCGCCATGAAAGGCGTGGACCTTACGGCGGCCAGCCTGGGCTTCAAGATCGTGAATACCCGGGGCTTCAACAGCACCAGTCCCGTACGTACGCTGCAGCTGATCGACGGCGTGGACAACCAGGCGCCCGGCCTGAACTTTTCGCTGGGCAACTTTCTGGGCGCTTCCGAGCTCGACGTGTTGCGCGTCGAGCTGGTGCAGGGTGCCAGCTCCAGCTTCTTTGGCCCCAATGCCTTCAATGGCGTGATCAACATGCAGACCAAGGATCCCTTCTACCAGAAGGGGCTGTCGGTACAGCTGAAGGCCGGCGAGCGCGACCTGAAGCAGGTGGCCCTGCGCTGGGCCGATGCCCTGAAGAACGACGAGGGCTACGACTGGTTCGGATACAAGATCAACTTTTTCTACCTGAGTGCCTACGACTGGGTGGCAGACAACTACGACCCCGTGGATGGCTCGCGTGTGCCCAAGGACAACCCCGGCCGCTACGATGCCGTCAACCGCTATGGCGACGAGTACAACCCCGTCAACGATGCATCCACCACGCCGCCCTGGAACGACCCGGGCCTGGGCATCTTTTACCGCACGGGCTACAAGGAGGTGGACCTGGTCGACTACGACACGCGCAACCTCAAGGCCAATGCCGCCTTCCACTTCCGGCTGCGCCCCGAGCTGGCGGAGCAGAGCCCTGAGCTGATCGTGGCTTCCAGCTTCGGCAACGGCACCACGGTCTATCAGGGTGACAACCGTTTCAGCCTGAAGGGTATCCTGTTCTTCCAGAACCGGATCGAGCTGCGCAAGCGCGACAAGTGGTTCATTCGGGCCTATGCCACCCACGAAGATGCCGGAAAGAGCTATGACCCCTATTTCACGGCCCTGTTGCTGCAGGAGCATGCCAAGCCGGACCAGCGGTGGGGGCAGAACTACCGCCGTTTCTGGAAGCAGTTCATCGTACCCAAAATCGAGGAGTACGGCTATCCGCAACTGGTTTGGGACGGCACCAAGTTTACGTTCGACTATGATGCCGCCGAACAGTGGCTGGTGGACTATCACGACTCGCTGGTGGTATGGCACACCCAGGCAGAGCATTTCGCCAACCTGCCCGACAATACGCCCAATGCCGAGCCCACGTACGAGTATTTCTATCCGGGCACGGAACGCTTCCAGCAGGAATTCGAACGCATCACCAGCGCCAAGTCCAACAGTGAAGAGGGGGGGACGCGCTTCTACGACAAGTCGGCCCTCTATCACATCCAGGGCGAGTACAACTTCACGCCTTCGTGGGCCGAGCGCCTTACGGTAGGGGCCAGTGGCCGGCTGTACACGCCGGAATCCGATGGCACCATTTTCTCGGATACGGCCGGGGTGCGCATCACCAACCACGAGTTCGGGATGTATGCCGGTCTCGAGAAGCGACTTGCCGAAGAAAAGGTCACCCTGAACCTGGCCGGCCGGCTGGACAAGAATGCCAATTTCGACCTGGTCAGCACGCAGGCCGCCTCGGTAGTGTACAAGCCCCGCCCGGGCCATTTCCTGCGCGCCTCCTTCAGTTCGGCCATCCGCAACCCGACGCTGACCGACCAGTACCTCAACCTCAACGTGGGCCGCGCCATCCTGCTCGGCAACATTGGTGGTTTCGACAGCCTGATCACCGTAGAGTCGTTCCGCGACTACACGTCCTGCCTGTGTCTGGATACGCTTCAGTACTTCAACGTCGATCCGGTGCAGCCGGAAAAAGTGAAGACGTTCGAGGTGGGGTACCGTGCCACGCTCTTCAACAGCCTGTACGTGGATGCAGGCTACTACTACAGCATTTACACCGATTTCCTCGGCTACAACATCGGTATCGACGCCACCTTCAGCCCCGAGGGCCTGCCCGAAGAGATCCAGGCGTATCGCCTGGCGGCCAACTCCAAAAACAAGGTGACCACGCAGGGCTTTGCCATTGGCCTCAACTACTACTTCGGCAACTATTACATGCTCTCGGGTAACTACTCGTGGAACCGGCTGAACATCAATGACGATATCGCCAATGATCCCATCATCCCGGCATTCAACACGCCGGAGCACAAGTACAACATCGGTTTGAGCGGACGCAACGTGCAGATGCGCCTGGGCGACCGTTATATCCGCAACTTCGGTTTCAGCATCAACTACAAGTGGGTACAGGGCTTCGTCTTCGAAGGCTCGCCCCAGTTTACCGGCTACATTCCTTCCTACGACCTGCTCGATGCCCAGGTGAACTATACCATCGACAAGTGGAATACCACCGTGAAGCTGGGCGCCTCGAACCTGCTGAACAACCTGCACTACGAATCGTATGGTGGTCCCAAAATCGGGCGACTTGCCTACCTTACGGTACTGTACGAATTCAAGAAGAAGTAATTTCGATTTATCCAACTCTTTGTCAACCAAAATTGCATGTGTATGAAGCGATTGACTACAATTCTTGCGGCGCTTTGCCTGCTGACCTATGTCCAGGTACAAGCCCAGCGATACCTCGAGCCGGTATTCACCGACGTCGAGGTGCAAACCGACATCATGTATGGTGTCAATGCTACTGTGTTGCTTTTGCCCCAGGTGGGTGAGGCTGTGCCCCAGCCCCTGTTGATGGACGTGTACATGCCTGCCGGCGACACGGAGACCGAGCGTCCGCTGTGTGTGATTGCGCACACGGGCAACTTCCTGCCCTGGCCGCAAAACGGCGGCACGACCGGTACGCGCAAGGACAGCTCCATCGTCTACATCGCCAAGCAGCTCGCCTTGCGCGGCTACGTGGTGGCGCTGATCGACTACCGTCTGGGCTGGAACCCCATCGCACCGTCCCAGGACGAGCGCGTGTTCACCCTGATCAATGCCGCCTACCGTGGGGTGCAGGACCTGCGTACCTGCATCCGGTATTTCCGCCGCACGGTGGCCGAGGAGGGCAACCCCTTCGGCATCGACCCCAACAAGGTGATGGTGTGGGGCGACGGCACGGGTGGCTACATCACGCTGGCTGCCGCTACGCTTGACGAGTACCAGGAAGTGCTCATTCCCAAGTTCATCACCCAGGATCCGCAGGGCAACCCGTTGCCCATGGTGATCGAGCAGGTGAACGGCGACATCTATGGCACCTCGGTAGGCATCGTGCCGCAGGGCTACCCCGGCTTCCCCGCCGGCGACACGCTCTGCTATCCCAACCACGTGGGCTATCCTTCCGACTTCAACCTCTGTGTCAACATGGGGGGCGCCTTGGGTGACACCTCGTGGATCGACGAGAACACGCCGCCCATGATCTCGTTCCAGGTGCCCACCGACCCGTTTGCTCCCTACATGGAGGGTATCGTACTCGTGCCGGTGGTGAACCTGCCGGTGGTAGAGGTACAGGGTGCCTACCTCGTACAGATGAAGGCCAACGCCCTGGGCCTCAACAGCGTCTTTGCCGATGCCGATTTCACGATCAATGGCTATGAGGACTATTCGGCCGTAGCCGACAGCCGCAACAACGGCTGGGATGGCCTGTTCCCGCTGTATGGCTCGGCCGGCCCGAACGACAGCAGCCCGTGGCAGTGGTGGGATCCGGCTTCGAACCCCAACCACAACCCCGACGATCCCGTGCATCAGGACATGTCGCCGCAAAAGGGGATGTCGTACTGCGATACGATGATCGCCTACGTGGCACCGCGTGCCTGCATGGCGCTGGGGCTGAACTGCCCGACCGTGGATGTGAAAGACCTCGATGAGCAGGAGGTAGGTCTGCAGCTGGGTCCGAACCCGGCAACCGACTTCGTTCGGGTGACCACCAATGCCGAGTTCCCCATCGAGCACATCTACGTGTACGACATGAGTGGCCGCCTGGTGAAGGCCTACACCTCGTTGCACACCAACGACTTCACCATCCAGCGCAACGTGCTGCCTGCGGGCATGTACGTGGCCACCTTCCACTTCAAGGAAGGGCGCGTGACCAAGCAGTTGTTGTTCAACTGATCCGCGCCAACCGCTGAAAAACGATCAGGCCCGATGCCGCACGGCATCGGGCCTGTGTTTTTTGCCGAAAGGCACCCCCTTCACTCTGTCACTCTGTCACTCCTCACTCCCACAACCAGTCGTGGTAGCGCCGCATGTACTTCCTGATGTTGAGCCAGAAAGCAGCCACCAGATAGAGCAGCACCGGCGAACCCAGGGTGGCAAACGAGGCATAGATGAAATAGAGCCTCACGCGCGAGCTGGCGATGCCCATTTTTTCTCCGAGCCACTCACATACGCCGAACAGGGACTGCTCCAGCCATCGGGTCATGTATTGCATGCGTCGCGTCATTGTCGGTTTGGCAATCAGGGGCTTGTCGCTGCAAAGGTACAAACGGCTTGCCGAAAATCGGCGGGCACCGTACCCGTCCACAACCCTTCTTCGGCTTGCCAGCTGAGCGGCACGGCCTGGCCGTCCACCCGCAGCGTGGGCCGGGCACCTGCCGGCAACACCCATTCGAGCTTCACCTCGGTCCACGAGGGCCGGTATTGACCTTCGATCTGTTGCGTGAGCGTCAACTCCTCTGAAGATTGCTGCAGGTGGAAGCGTGCCAGTCGGTACGCACCCTCGCGGTAATGGTAGCCATCGCCCTCGTCTTCATACCATTCGCATGGCTGGTCGCTCGTGCCCGGGAAGATGCGCAGCGAGGGCAGGTCGGGCAGGGGCGCCGAGGTGTGGCTGCGCACCGGATGCAAAGGCAAGACGGAGCCCGCTTTCGCAAAAACGGGAATGGTGTCCATGTGGATGCGCATGCGATGGCTTCCCGAAGCGAATTTTCGACCCGTCTGGAGGTGGTACCATTCGCCTTCCGGCAAATGGATGGTTTTCGTCTTTTGCCCCTGCTGCATTACGGGCCAGACGAGCAGGCTGGGCCCCAGCATGAAGGCCTCTTCCGTGCGCACGGCCACCGGGTCGTCGGGCCAGCAGGCTGCCAGCGGCCACAGCACCGGCGTGCCCTCTTCGTGGTGGCGGTAGAACAGGGTGTAGAAATAGGGCAGCAGGCGGTACCGCAGGCGGATGGCCTCGCGTGCGTGGGTGGTCCAGGGCTCGCCATAGGCCCAGGGCTCCTGGTCCATGCGTTCTTCGGGGGGCGGCAGCACGAGCGGGCCATTTTCCTGGGCGGCATCGCCGTCCTTGTTGTTGCCGATGCTGTGGACGCGGAACAGCGGGTGGAAGGCGCCGAGCTGCAGCCAGCGCACCATCAGTTCGCCGTCGGGCTGCCCGGCAAAGCCGCCGATGTCGGACCCGGCAAAGGAGAAACCGCTCACGCTCAGGCGCAGCGTTTGCCGCAAGGCAATGGCCAAATGCTCCCAGGTGGCGATGTTGTCGCCGGTCCAGACGGCGGCGTAGCGCTGCCCACCCGCAAAGGTGGCGCGCGTGAGCACGAAGGGCCGCTGATGCGGCTTCAGCTGCCGCAGCCCCTCGAAGGTGGCCCGGCTCATCTGCTGGCCATAGACGTTGTGGGCCTTGCGGTGATCGGTGGGGTGGCCGTCGTAATCGTGCGCCACGTTTTCGGGGAAGGTCTTCGAATTGACCTTGAACACGGCAGGTTCGTTCATGTCGTTCCAGAAACCGTCCACACCCTGCAAGACGTAGAGCTCGCGGTAGAGCGGGCCCCACCACTGGCGCACGCGCGGATTGGTGAAGTCGGGAAAGACGCAATCGGGGGGCCATACCGGGCCGATCATCCACTCGCCATTGGTGCGCTTGCACCACACATCGTGGTCGGTGCCGTGTTTGAACACGAAATACTGCTCATCCACGCGGATGCCCGGGTCGATCATCACGATGGTGTGGAAGCCGCGCTCGCGCAGCCACTGGATCATACCCTTGGGGTCGGGGAAATATTCCAGGTTCCAGGTGAAGCAGCGATAGCCGTCCATGTAGTCGATGTCGAGCCAGATGGCATCGCAGGGGATGTCGAGCTGGCGGAACGTTTCGGCCACCTCCTTTACACGCGATTCGGGGAAGTAGCTCCAGCGGCACTGATGGAAGCCCAGCGTCCAGAAGGGGGGCAGAGGGGCGCGACCCGTCAGCTGCGCATAGCGGCGGCACACGTCGAGATAAGCCGGCCCTGCGATGAAAAACCAGGAAAAGGGCCCGCCGGCCGTGCGTATCTCGATGCGGCCCTTGCGGCGGCTGTCGAAGTCGAACCACGATTGGTAGGTGTTGTCGAGGAAGAAGCCGGATGCGGTCTTTTCTGCTACCTGGATGAAAAACGGGATGGTCTTGTACATGGGGTCGGTCTCGGCCCCGTACATGAAGGTGTCGGTGTTCCAGTTGGTGAGGCGTTGGCCGCGCAGGTTGAGCCTGCCCGCCTTGTCACCCATGCCGTGGTACCATGCATCCCTGGGCGCACGTGCTCGCAGCCGCCACTCCGACAGGCCCGTGAGGATCGTTTCGCGGCAGGCAAAGCCCTCTTCGTCGGCATACAGCAGTTGGCCCCGCGCGTCCGTGATCCGGATCTGCGCGTCCGCCTTGCGGATGTGTACGTTGAGTGCTTCGGTGCGCAGCGTCCATCCTTCTTCATCCTGTGCCCAGTCGTGCGGCGGGGTGGCCTGGAAGGGATGGTCGGGGTCGATGGCATAACTGAAATCGTCGGGGGCCACGTGCCACACGTGCCAGGCGAACTGCACGATCTCCGCCGACCATACACGCACGCGCAGTGACACTTTGCTGCTGGTGCGGAACAGGCGCGTACGGTCGTCTTCCTCGACGACGCGCGTGACGGATCCGGGCTGATGCAGGCGCCAGGCGTCATCGGCGCGTTTTTCGGTGCCCACCTTGTCCATGTGTACGATGTGTGGACGCTTCCTTTTGTCGCTCATGCAGGATGGTTTTTCGATGGATGGAAGGGATGTGGTTTTTGCCGAAAGGCAAATATAGCGGCTTGCCGGAGGGGTTTACTCCGCTCGTTGCTGGAATGGCAGCACGTCCCTTGGCGCAGCCATTGGGATTCCGTGGGAATTCGACCATCCAACCGCCGTGTCGAGCCCTTCAAATTTGTTACCTTTGCATGTTTTTCAGAACCAGCACCTGGTGGTGAGTGTTAAATCGTTGATTGTCAAATAAATACTGTTGAATGGCGACAGGAGAGCGCATAGTGCCCGTGAGCATAGAGGAGCAGATGAAAACCGCCTACATCGACTATTCGATGTCGGTGATCGTATCCAGGGCACTGCCTGACGTACGGGACGGCCTCAAGCCGGTGCATCGGCGCGTGCTGTACGGGATGTACGAGTTGGGACTCACCTGGAACAAGCCGCACAAGAAGTCGGCGCGTATCGTGGGGGAGGTGCTGGGTAAGTACCATCCGCACGGCGACAGCTCGGTCTATGATACCATGGTGCGGATGGCCCAGCCCTGGTCGCTGCGGTATCCCCTTGTCGATGGGCAGGGCAACTTCGGCTCGATGGACGGCGACAGCCCGGCTGCCATGCGTTATACCGAGGCGCGCCTGACGCGCATTGCCGACGAGATGCTGGCCGACATCAACAAGGACACGGTCGATTTCGTGCCCAACTTCGACGATTCGCTCAAGGAGCCCACGGTGCTGCCTGCGCGCCTGCCCAACCTGCTCGTGAATGGGGCTACGGGCATCGCCGTGGGTATGGCCACCAACATGCTGCCGCACAACCTCAACGAGGTGGTGGATGGCATCGTCGCCACGGTGGACAATCCCGACATCACGATCGAGGAGCTGTGCAAGTACATCAAGGCCCCCGACTTTCCCACGGGGGGCATCATTTACGGCCTCAAGGGCGTGCGCGAAGCCTATGAGACGGGCCGGGGCAGGGTAGTGGTGCGCGGCCGAGCCCGCATCGAAGAGCTGCCTTCCGGCAAAGAGCAGATCATCGTCACGGAGGTGCCCTACCTGGTCAACAAGGCCAATCTGATCATGAAGATTGCCGACCTGGTCAACCAGAAAAAGATCGAGGGCATTTCCAACATCCGCGATGAGTCGGACCGCAATGGCGTGCGCATCGTCATCGAGGTCAAGCGCGATGCCATGGCCAGCGTGGTGCTCAGCCACCTGTACAAGTACACGCCGCTGCAGAGCAGCTATGGCGTGAACAACGTGGCGTTGGTCAACGGGCGGCCCCGCCTGCTCAACCTCAAGCAGCTCATCGAGGAGTTCATCAAGTTCCGCATCGAGGTGGTGGTGCGCCGCACGCGCTACGAGCTGCGCAAGGCCGAGGAGCGCGCCCACGTGCTCGAAGGGCTGCTGATCGCCCTGGACCACCTCGACGAGGTCATTGCCCTGATCCGCGGCTCGCAGACCGTCGAGGAGGCGCGCGAAGGGCTGATGACGCGCTTCGAGCTGTCGGAGATCCAGGCACGTGCCATCCTCGACATGCGGCTGCAGAAGCTGACGGGCCTCGAGCGCGAAAAGCTGCAGGCCGAATACGACGAGCTGCAGCGCCAGATTGCCGAGTACAAGGAGATCCTCGGCAGCGAGGCGCGGCAGCGCGAGATCGTCAAAGAGGAGCTGCTGGAGCTGAAGGAAAAGTACGGCGATCCGCGCCGCACCGACATCACCTATGAAGAGGGCGACATCTCGGTGGAGGACATGATCCCCAACGAAGAGGTGGTCATCACCATCACCCACCGCGGATACATCAAGCGCACGCCCATCGAAGAGTTCCGCGTGCAGGGCCGCGGCGGACGCGGCTCGCGCGGCGCCCGCACCCGCGACGAGGACTTCGTGGAGCACATGTTCGTGGCCACCAACCACGATTACCTGCTGCTCTTCACCGAGTCGGGGCGCGTGCACTGGCTGCGCGTGTACGAGATTCCGGAAGCGCCCAAGAATTCCAGCGGCCGCGCCATCCAGAACATCCTTTCGATACCCAAGGAGGACAAGGTCAAGGCCTACATCAAGGTGAAAGACCTGAACGACCAGGAGTTTCTGGACGGCCACTATCTGGTGTTCGCTACGCGTCGGGGCGTGGTGAAAAAGACCCCGCTGGCAGCCTACTCGCGTCCCCGCAGTGGCGGCATCAATGCCATCACCATTCGCGAGGGCGACCAGCTGCTCGAGGTCAAGCTGACAGACGGGCATAGCCACATCCTGCTGGTGACCCGCGAGGGCAATGCCATCCGCTTCGAAGAGGACAAGGTGCGCCCGATGGGTCGTACGGCCGCGGGGGTACGCGGCGTGACGCTTCAGTCGGACGAGGACGAGGTAGTCAGCATGGTCACCATCGACCCGAATGATGAGACCAAGACGCTGCTCGTCATTTCTGAAAAGGGTATGGGCAAGCGCACCGCCTTCAGCGAATATCGGATCACCAACCGCGGTGGCAAGGGCGTGCGCACCCTCATGGTCACCGACAAGACGGGGAAGGTCATTGCTGCCAAGGTGGTCAGTGATGAAGACCAGCTCATGCTCACCACGCGCAATGGCATCATGATCCGCATTCCCGTAAGCACCATCCGCGTGCAGGGACGCGCCACGCAAGGCGTACGGGTGATCAAGCTGGAGTCGGGTGATGAAATTGCCGATGTGGCCGTGGTGGTGCGCCAGAACGGCGAGGAGGAAGAGTGAGCGGGATGACCGATGTCATTGACTGTTCAAGAGGTTTTTTGACAGTTTAACTTTTCAGTAAGACGAATATGCACCTTCGTCGCGTCTTAAGGACGACAAGCCAATGAAACCCTTGCATTTTTTGCGGAAGCGCTGATTTGGCGATAAACCAATTTGAACTTGTAAATCAAAATTATCCACCATGAAGAAGTATTTGCTGAGCCTTCTGGCAGTGATGTTCGTCTTCCAGCTGGGTCTGACCCAGGACGATCCGGTGAAGGCCATGAAAAAAGCGGCCCGTGATCTGGGGGCTTACAATCTGGATCCGGAAAACAATCTGGACAAGCTGGAGGAAGCGCGCGATCTGATCGATTTTGCGGCCAAGGCTGAGGAAACCAAAGGCATGTACAAAACCTGGCAGACGCGTGGCGAGGTGTATGCCGCACCCGTGTTCAAGGAAGTGACGGCGCTGTCGCTGAGCCAGGGTGCCGAGAAGCCGAAGACCTGGGAGTATGGCCTCATCGCTGCCGAATCGTATGCCAAAGCGCTGGAGCTGGCGCAGAAGAAATTCGAGAAGCGCGATGCCCTCAAAGGACTGAAGGACGTCACGGGCTGGCTCAACTACTTCGGCAACCTCATGATCAGCCACCAGGACTACGAAGCTGCCTACATGATCCTGGACAAGGTGTTGTATTACGACCAGGTGCTGCGTGACAACGGCGGCGATCCCGCCCTGGCTACGCCCGAAGACGTGAACAACACCAAGTTCATCGTGGCCTATACCGCCATGCTGAGCGGCGACATGGATCGCGCCAAGCAACTGTTCATGGAGCTGTACGAGTCGGGCTACGACGATCCGGGCGTGTATGCCAACCTGTTCCAGATGCTGATCGACGAAGACGAACAGAAAGCCGTCGAGATCCTCGAAGAAGGCCGCAGGAAATATCCCGAGGATACCGAGATCCTGTTTGCCGAAATCAACTACTACATCCAGCAGGAAAACTACGAGGTGCTGAAGGAAAAGCTGGCCG
This sequence comes from uncultured Saprospiraceae bacterium, assembly GCA_964401445.1. Classification (GTDB taxonomy): domain Bacteria; phylum Bacteroidota; class Bacteroidia; order Chitinophagales; family Saprospiraceae; genus WFYJ01. Next base: position 24,051 of record CAYNYN010000006.1, read on the forward strand.
AAGCCATCGAGCGCGAGCCGGACAACCCCTCCGTGTATACGGCTCTGGGCAACGTGTACATGAACCTCTTCAACCAGGAGTACGCCCAGAATGGCGATTCCGAACTGGCCCAGCAGTACTTCGATGAGGCCCGCAAGTACTTCGAGAAGGCCATCGAGCTCAACCCGCAGCAGTACGATGCCATCTACTCGCTCGGCTCGCTCTACTACAACAAGGCCGTAGAGATCATCAAGAAGATGAACGAGCTGGGCCTGAGCAAGGAAGACCAGCGCAAGTACGAAGAGTACGGCAAGCAGGTGGACGCCTTGTTCGCCAAGGCCTTGCCCTACTTCCAGCAGGCCGAGGCCATCAACCCCAGCGACCGCAACACGCTGATCGCTTTGAAAGAGATCTACGCCCGCCAGAACAACTTCGAGCTGTCGAACGAGTTCAAGCAGCGTCTCGAAACGGTAGAGGCTGGCGGCACGATCGAGAAGAGCTACTTCGGTCAGTAAGGTTTTGCTGACCTCTATCTAAAGTTCGCAACCACTTTTTGAAGAGCAGGCTGATTCAGCCTGCTCTTCGTATTTTGGCCGGACCTGAACACATCACTGTAGCACCATGAGCGAACGAATCAACCGGCTGGTGGGCGCCATCGATGCACTGAACGAACGCGTCGGTCGGGCCGTCTCGTGGCTGAACTTCGTGCTGGTGCTGGTCGTGTGCGTGGCGGTGGCGGTGCGCTACCTCCTCAACGAAGACAAGGCTTTCATCATGGAGCTGGAGTGGCACCTCTTTTCACTGGTGTTTCTGTTGGGGGCGGGCTATACGCTCAAGCACGACCGGCACGTGCGGGTCGATCTGTTCTACAGTCGCTTCAGTGCACGCGACCAGGCGCTGGTCAACCTCGTGGGCACCCTGTTCCTGTTCATCCCCTGGTGCCTGATGCTCATCGTCACCTCGTGGCACTACGCCCTGGAGAGCTTTCGCCTGATGGAGGGCTCGCCCGACCCCGGCGGGTTGCCTTTCCGCTTCGTCATCAAGTTTGCCATCACGGTGGGCGCCTTTTTGCTGTTGCTGCAAGGCTGCTCGCTGGCCCTTTCATCCTGGCAGCAATACCGCACCGCTGCAGAAACCGACTGAAAGCATGGAGTGGATTGCCATTATCCTGTTCGTCAGCATTTTCGTGCTCATCCTGTATGGCTATCCGGTAGCCTTCACGCTGGGCGGCCTGGCCGTACTCTATGCCCTGTGCTTTCTCGATCCGGCCAGCTTCAATGCCTTGCCCTCGCGCGTGATGGGCGTCATGTCCAATTACGTGCTCATCGCCGTGCCACTGTTCATCTTCATGGGCATCATGCTCGAGAAATCGGGATTGGCGGAGAACCTGCTGGAAACGATGGCCATGCTGTTCGGCCGCATGCCAGGGGGACTGGCCATCAGCGTCGTGATCGTGGGCGCCATGCTGGCCGCCTCGACGGGCATCGTGGGGGCCACGGTGATCACCATGGGGCTGATCAGCCTGCCCACCATGCTGAAAAGGGGGTACGACCCGAAGCTCGCCACGGGTGTCATTGCCAGCTCGGGCACGCTGGGGCAGATCATCCCGCCGTCCATCGTGCTGGTGCTGTTGGGCAGCGTGCTCAACGTGTCGGTGGGCGACCTGTTCGCGGCGGCCATGTTGCCGGGCTTCGTACTCGTGGGGTGCTACATCCTGTATGTGGTGGGGCGTGCCCTGCTGCGGCCCGAAGATGCACCGCCCATCCCCCAGGCAGAATTGGACGCCTTTCGGCAATCGGGATTCGGCCGGCAGGTGATCATCGCTTTCGTGTTGCCCTTCCTGCTCATCCTCGCCGTCCTGGGCAGCATTTTCGCCGGCATCGCCTCACCCACCGAAGCGGCGGCCGTAGGGGCATTGGGCGCCACTTTGCTGACCCTGCTGCAGGGCCGGTTGAACAAGGACACGCTGGGTGCCGTGTGCCGGGAAACCACTTTTCTCACCAGCATGGTGTTTCTGATCCTGCTGGGCGCCACCACGTTCAGCATGGTATTCAGGGAAATGGGCGGCGATCGCTTTCTGGTGGAGGCCGTGACGAGCGCCGAGCTGTCGCCCTACGTGTTCCTCGCCGTGGTGATGGTGGTGGTGTTCATTGCCGGCTTTTTCATCGATTTCATCGAAATCGTGTTCATCATCGTGCCGGTGGTGGCACCCATCTTCGAGCAGTACGGCATGAACCTCGTATGGATCGGCGTGCTCTTTGCACTCAATCTGCAGACGTCCTTTCTCACCCCACCTTTTGGCTTCAGCCTCTTCTACCTCAAGGGGGTGGCTCCGCCCGAGGTCACTACGACCCATCTCTATCGCGGCATCGTGCCCTTCGTGCTGTTGCAGATCGCGATCCTCGCCGTGGCCATAGCCTGGCCCGAGGTGGTGCTGTGGCTGCCCGAGCTGCTGGCCGTAGATTGAGGCATAGCCCGTGTCGTCACGGATTGCGAATGACGATATCGCCGAAGGTGATTTTGATGGAGATGGTGCCGGTTTCCTTGCCCGGGTTGAAGACGGCGCGCTTCAGGCTGCGCGAGTTTTCCACGAAGTTGAACCGCAGGTCGGCCGGCGCAGTGATGTTGCCGTAATGGGCCGTGAGCGTGTAGCCGTACAGGCCCGGCTGCGGGTCGAAGAAATAGACGTCCGATTTGTCGGCGGTGATGTTGAGGCTGAGCAGGGGATCGCTCGGCGCGGTGAAGAGCTTGACGACCCCGTATTTGGACACGATATCGACGCGGCCCTGCAGGTGGTGCAGGCTGATGTCGCCCCGGTTGGCCTGGATGAACACATTGCCCGACAGGCCGTCGCCTTCCACGTCGCCATAGCTGGAGACAACCTCGATGTCGCCCTGCAGCTGACGCAGCCACGTCTTGCTGAATTCGCTGTTGATGCGCAGCGAGCGGGACAGCTGGCTCACGTCGGTCATGCCGAAGTGGTTTTTCAGGTAGACGGGGCAGTCGGCAGGCAGCAGCACTGTGTACACGGCCTTGAGCGCGGCCGAGGGGCTGAGCGTCTCGTCTATGTAGTTGCGGAAATAGATCTTGTTGGCATGCTGGTCCACTTTCCACCGCATGGCCTCGAGGCTGCGCGCCGCCTCGTGTTTTTCGGGGTGCCGGCTGAAGATCTCGAGCTTGATTTGTACCTCGTCGCGATCCCAGGTGCTCACCCGGATTTCGGCTTTTTCACCCTCGATATTGAGCTCGGCCCCTTCCAGATAGGGAAACGTCTTCTCAATGGTGCGGCTGGCCACCTGCAACACGGTCTGTGCAGGAAGCACGGGGACAGCAGCAAGGCATGCCAGTGCGAGTATCCAGGTCCGATGAATG
>CAYNYN010000007.1:0-24868 GCA_964401445.1 uncultured Saprospiraceae bacterium
CCGAGAATCGGGAAGCGGCGTCTCAACAGGGCCGCGATAGCGGCCTATCAACATCTGCGCGCAAGCGCAGTCTCAACCGCCGATTCCTCGAATCCTCGAATCCTCCTGATACGGTATTCATCCTCATTCACCGACACTGAATTTTCAGATATTGGTCGTCATTTCGGTTCCGTTTGTCCAGCACGCTTTTTTTGATCCTGCCTTTCGTCGTACTTTGACGAACGTCAAAATCAAAAACCTGGAACCATGGCAGAATTATTCCTTCCCCTTTTCCTCCTGGCCATCATCGTCATCAGCGGCATTTTCACCGTCAAGCAACAGACGGCCGCCGTCGTGGAGCGCTTTGGCAAGTTTCACAGCATCCGCCAGCCAGGCCTGCACTTCAAAATCCCGTTCATCGACAAAATCGCCGGGCGGGTGAGCATGAAGATCCAGCAGCTCGACGTGCTGGTGGAGACCAAGACCAAGGACGACGTGTTTGTCAAGCTCAAGGTGTCCGTACAGTTCCGGATCCTGAGGGAGAACATTTTCGACGCCTTCTACAAGCTGCAGAACCCGCTCGAGCAGATCACGGCCTACGTCTTCGACGTCGTGCGCGCTGAGGTACCCAAACTCAAGCTCGACGACGTGTTCGAGCGCAAGGACGACATTGCCATCGCCATCATGAGCGAGCTGCAGGAAGCGATGAACGACTACGGCTACATCATCGTCAAGGCCCTGGTCACCGACATCGACCCCGACGAGGAAGTGAAGCGCGCCATGAACCACATCAACGCCGCCGAGCGCAACAAGGTGGCAGCCGAGTTCGAGGCCGAGGCCGAACGCATCCGCATCGTGGCCAAGGCAAAGGCCGAGGCCGAAAGCAAGCGCCTGCAGGGCCAGGGTATCGCCGACCAGCGCCGCGAAATCGCCAAGGGTCTGGAAGACTCGGTGGGCGTGCTCAACCAGGTAGGCATCAACTCTCAGGAGGCCTCTGCCCTGATCGTGATCACCCAGCACTACGACACGCTGCAGGCCATGAGCGAAAACACCAACAGCAACCTCATCCTGCTGCCCAACGCGCCTTCCGCCGCCTCCGACATGCTGACCCAGATGGTTACCTCGCTGGCAGCCTCGCAGCGCCTGGGTGAAGAGATGCACGAAGCAAATGCGTTAAGACTGAAAGAAAAGGAAAAGAGCAAGCGTTCTTAACGAGCTCGCCCCCTTTCGGGGAAATCACCGATCAAGATGCAAATTTTTGTTTCGTCCTGATTTCAGCCTCCTTCGGGGGGCTTTTTTTTTGCCCTGTGCAATCCGCCACCAAGCCTTTTCTTTGCACCCAAACCCCGACTGCCTGTGGATGCCCATCGAATACGCGCACTGGTCCGGCATTACCTGCACGCGCGCACGCGCTTCCGGCTGCACAGTCCGTTTGCCTACGAGCTGGCTTGCGAGGTGCTCGATGACGATCGGCACTACTACGCCTTCGACGAAATCGCCCACCTGTATCAGCGCTTGCGCAAAAGCCGCGAACCCATCGAGCTCATCGACCGGGGCGCCGGCTCGCGGCGCGCCTCGGGACGGCGCACGACCGTAGGGACCGTTTTCCGCACGGCAGGCAGCTCGCTGTTTTTCTACAAATTCCTCTTCCGGCTGGTGCGGCACTTCCGCCCTGCCACCATCCTCGAACTCGGCACCAACCTCGGCCTCTCCGCCCTCAGCATGCACCGCGCTGCACCCCGCGCCCGCCTCATCACCATCGAGGGATGCCCCAATACGGCTGCTTTCGCAAAAAGGCTGTTTGCCGAAAGGCAGGCTGAGATAGAAGTGATGGAAGGGCTTTTCGAACACGCCTTGCCCCGGGCCCTGGAGACGCTGGGCCAAGTGGATTTTGCGTTCATCGACGGCGATCACCGCAAGGAGGCCACCCTCAACTACTTTCACGCACTGCTACCCTACACCCACTCCCGATCCATCCTGTTCTTCGACGACATCTATTGGTCGGCCGACATGGCCCAGGCCTGGGCAAGCATCCAGGCTCATCCAAGCGTGCGTTTCACCGCCGATTTCTTCTTCGGCGGACTCGTATCCTTCCGGAAAGAACAGGTCGTGCCGCTTCACCTGCAAATGATTCCCCGGCGATTCAAACCCTGGCAGATGGGGTTTGTGGAGTGAAGGAGTGACAGAGTGACGGAGTGAGAGAGGAGTGAAGAGTGAAGAGAGAGGAGAGAGGAGTGACCACTGTCGTTGCGGCGTTGCGCAGCCATCCAGGAACCGATTCCACCGATTTCACCAACTCGGTGAAACTCTGCGTGTACTCTGTGGGACTCTGTGTAACAAATAAATGCGTCTGAAGGACGTGGTTTTTGAACGATCAGTGTTTCCCCAACCATTTCGTCGCAACGAGAACAAAAAAAACTCCTGCATCAAGGGAGGTTGGACCGATGCAGGAGCACGAAACATACTATGAGAAAACTACACGATTGCTACACGATTGCTACACGAACTTTGGCTGCACAAGAGGCTTATTGCCAACGAAAAAGAATTGCCCGAATGCAATGCGGCTTGCGCCGAAATCAAACTGGCACAGATTTGGAAATATCTAATATATTGAATCAAACAACGTCATAAAAAAAACCTACACCCCGGAAGGGACTTCAAGGTGTAGGACAATTAAAACATACTATGAGAAAACTGATGTAAAGATAAGGTGACGGGCCCTGAAACGAAACATCCCGAACCGTATGGGCACCGTTGGCTTATCCTCGCGCGTCGGCCTTCCAATGAACGGCCGACTTTTTTTATTGAACGGCAGGCCCGTTGCAGGATTTCCCCAGGATGATCAGGGCTCGGGCGCATGGCGCGGCACCTTGGCGCATTGCATCAAACCCGAGTTTTTTGCGTCCGCACGCTGCGCGATATGAACGATCCTTCGAGATGGAATCTTCCAGAAGGGCCCGTCCGCATCTGGAAAAATGGGCAAAAAAAATCCTGCACCCCAGGAGGGAAATAAGGTGCAGGACGACTAAACAAACATACTATGAGAAAACTGGCTGCAAGATAAGGGGGGCTTGCGCGCTCTGCCATTCAATCTACCCGAACAGTCGTTTCGACCAACGAACGGTAAGGTTTTTTTATTGAGCGGCTCCATTCCCCGCTTCCGGCCTTACAGCAACCGCTTGCGCGGAGGTGAGAATTCCACCGGCAACAGGACCTCGACGAGCGTACCCAGCGCTTCATCCGTGGATGGATCTTTCAAGTCCACGATGTGAAGGGTCTTCTTGGTGGCAGGGAGTCCCCGCTCGTGGTGCAACAATTCCAATCGGTCGCGTACGATTTCCATGCCTCGGGATCGGGGTTTGGCGGGGCGCAGGGCATTCCGGCGGGCAGCCGCCTCACGGCCGATGCCGTTGTCGCGCACCTGGCACAGCAGGTTGTGATCATCGAACCAGGAGAAGGTCACCTCGACCAGTCCCCGCCGCTCTTGCAGTGGGCGAATGCCGTGTTCCACTGCATTTTCCACCAGCGGCTGGATGAGCATGGAAGGCACGTAGAGCATTTCGTCCTTGAGCTCGTCCTCGATGAGTATCCGCCCTTCCATCTGGCCGCTGAAGCGGAGCTCCGAGTTGAGTGCGAGGTAGTTTTGAAGGAATTTCACCTCGTCGTCGAGCGAAATGAAGTCTGCCTCGGAAAAATTGAGCGACTGGCGCATCAGCTCCGAAAACCGCTGCAGGAACCGGTCGGCATTTTCCACGTCGCCCGAGCGAATGACGCCCTGAATCGAACTGATCACGTTGAAGATGAAATGGGGATTCATCTGGGAGCGCAGTGCCTGCAACCGCAGGCGGACGGCCCGCCCGCGCAGGATTTCCGCTTCCCGCCGACGCTTTTCCAGGTCGTACTTGAGTTCCAGCTCGCGCACCTTGCTCTGTCGTTCCATGGCATGGTACGCCTCCAGATAATTGTCCTTTTGCTTCAGGTAGCCATACGCTGCTTCCAAATTGCCCCGCTGGTAGAACAAATCTGCCAGATGCTGACACAACTGAAAAAGCAGATCCTTCCGATCGCCCTTTTCCGCCTCCTCGAGGGCCAACACGAAATACTCTTCTGCCGCATCGAGCTGCTGCTGTAGCATATGCAGTTCGCCGAGCCACATGTACAGCAAGGCCATGTTGTAGTAATCCGGTTTGCGCCGCGACTGGTAGATGCGCTGCGCGCGATAGAAGAACTGGCGGGCTTCTTCATAGCGCGCTTCGGCCAGCGCGATGCGCCCCAGGTTGGCCAGCGCACTGGCCCGGCTCTGCTTGTTGAGGTCGTCTTCGACCTCGATGGTTTTTTGAAAAAACTTCTTTGCCAGCTCGAACTGCTGCAAGCGCATGTAGCTCTTGCCCATGTTGAGGTAGTTCCACGACAGGCGGGTACGCAGGTCCTTTTCCTCACAGATGCGCACCGAAGCACTGAATGCCTCGATCTCTTTTTCGGGCTCGTCGTCGTGTTCGTAAACGTGGCCCTTGCCCGAATACAACAGGGACAGCAGATACCAGTCCTTGGGCCCCCGATCGGCTTCGGGAATCTTTTCGAAATGATCCTGCGCGTCCATGAAATGACGGATGGCCTCCGACAGTTCGTTGAGGTGCAGGGCGAAGTAGCCGGCGCGCAGATTGTAGTGGAAGAGATGTTTGGGGTCGGAATTTTCGTGAAGCAGGTGGTCGGCCTCTTCCAGCACCTTGCCCAGCTCCTCGAGCTGCTGCAGATTGGCCAGCACGGCCGTAAACTCCAGCAGGGCCGTGAGCCGCAGCGATGCATTGCCGCCCCGCTCCAGCATTGCCAGGGCTTGCCGATAGGTGCGCTCGGCGAGCCGGTAGTTGTAGAGCTGGTTTTCGAGGAAGGCGCGCTGCAGCAAGTGGAGTACGCGATATTCATGCACTCCGTCCTCGGCCCGATCGAGCAGTTGCTCCATCGAGTCGAGGTATTTCTGTGCGCGATCGGGATAGGAGAACGTGGTCGCATCCACCAGCATGGAGAGCAACTCCAGCTGCTCCGCCAGCGACTGGCTGGCACTGAGGCGCGCCTCCAAAGCTTCGAGGCGTCCCCCCGTCTCCTCCACAAGCATCTTTCTGGTCATGGGCATTCTGATGTAGACAGCGCGCCGTAAGGCTGCTTACAGCGAAAAACTCTCGCCACAGGCACAGGTCCGGGCAGCATTGGGGTTTTCAAAATGAAATCCCTTGCCATTCAGTCCCGCCGTGAAATGCAGCACGGAGTTGTGGACGAACAAATAGCTGCGCAAATCCGTCACCACGCGCACGCCGTTGTCCTCGAAAATCTGATCGCCTTCCTTGATCTGGTTGTCGAAATCCAGCTGATAGGTCAGGCCGGAGCACCCCCCACTGGTCACACTGACCCGCAGGAACCACTCCTCGGGGTTTTTGCCTTCAGCCCGAAAGATTTCCAGAATGCGATCGCGTGCATTATCCGACACCTTGATCATAGGCCAATCACTTTTTTCCATTGAGTGTGAAGGAGCGTAAAAATACCGAAAAAGGCGATGCGACTCAAGCAGACGCGGGTGCAGTCACAAAATGCCTTGCTGAAACATCTGCCACATGGGGCTCTCGGCCCTGAACTGTGCCACCCCTTCGCTCACGGCCTCGATCACGTATTCCACTTCGTCGGCCGTATTGAAACGCCCCAAACTGAAGCGGATGGACGCATGGGCGTCGTCGTCGCTCAGCCCCATGGCGCGCAACACGTGCGACGGCTCGAGCGTGGCCGAGGTGCAGGCCGAGCCCGTCGACACGGCCACGTATCGGTTGAACGCCATGAGCATGGCCTCGGCATCGACGTAGCGGAACATCAGGTTGCTCACGTGGGGCAGCCGCGGCGCGCCGGCCCCATTGACATACACCTCGGGCAGCTGCGTCAAGCCTGCTTCCAGCCTGTCGCGCAGTTGCTGCAGCCGCGCGGCTTCCGCGTCGCGCTCGGCCAGGGCGATGGCTGCCGCCTGCCCGAAGCCCACGATGCCCGGCACGTTGAGGGTGCCCGAGCGCAGGCCCCGTTCGTGGCCGCCCCCGTCGATGAGCGGGGCCAGACGGATGCGGGGCTGGCGCGTCACGTACAGGGCCCCCACTCCTTTGGGGCCGTACATCTTGTGTGCCGAGCACGCCAACAGGTGCACGCCGGCCGCTTTCGGCTGCACCGGAATTTTGCCCACGGCCTGGGTGGCATCGCTGAAGAACAGCACGTCGTGGCGGGCACAGATGGCCCCAATTTCGGCGATGGGCTGTATCACCCCCGTCTCGTTGTTGGCCCACATTACGGCTACCATCACGGTGTCGGGCCGTATGGCGGCCTCGAGCTGATCCAGATCCACCAGGCCATCGGGCCGCACGTCCAGCAGGGTCACTTCCCCACCCCATTTGCGAATACGCCGGCAGGTGTCCAGCACGGCCTTGTGCTCGGTTTTTACCGTGATGAAATGCCGGCCCTTCACCTGCCATGCCTCGAAGACGCCTTTCAGCGCCAGGTTGATGGCCTCGGTGGCGCCAGAGGTGAACACGATTTCATCGGGCTCGGCGCCGAGCAGGGCCGCCACGCGGGCACGTCCCTGCTCCACGGCCTCTTCGGCCTCCCAGCCAAAGGGATGGGTACGGCTGGCCGCATTGCCCGGCCGCTCGTGAAACCACGGCAGCATGGCCTCCAACACGCGCGGATCGACGGGCGTGGTGGCGTTGTTGTCGAAGTATATCCTGCGTCGTGCCGTCATCCACAATCGATTTTGCGCAAAGGTAGGGCCTACCGCTTCACCGCGCGCCCCGTCCATTGCCCCTCGTCCGTTTCCAGCCGGACCCACCAGATGCCTTTCGGCAAACGCTCCACGGGCAAGGCAAAGGAAAAGTCGCCCTCGAGCCGTGCCTGCATCCGCCACACCTCCCGGCCATCGGCCTGCACCAGCGACAGCTGCACGGCAAGGGGGCGCGAGGCATGCCCTTTCAAAAACGCCGTTTCTGAAAAAGGGTTGGGCACCAGTTCCACGGCCTCGATGCCTTTCGGCAAAAGCCCGAGCGCCGACACCGTCACCTCGACGGGCTCGGACAGCAGCACGCAGCCCTCGGGCGTGATGACCTGCAGCACGTAGACGCCCGACGACTGGGCTTGCCACACGGGCCCGATGGCCCCGGCGATGGGTTGCCCATCCAGCAGCCACTGGTAGGCAGGGAAGGTGTCGGCTACGGACAGCGTGGCGCCATCCACCGCCACCACCGGCAGCGACCATACCGGCTCGAGTGCGATCTGTAGCTCGGCCTGGCACCCCAGGGCATCGGTGGCCGTCACCGACCAGGTGCCTTGCGGCAAATCGTGGAGCACAGAGGCCGTGTCGCCCGTGTGCCACAGCCAGCTCACCGCGCCGTGGGCGCCAACAGCCACCAGCTCGATCTGCCCATCGGCGGCGCCCGGGCAGGGCGGGGTGACATTTGCCGAAAGGCCAAAGGCAGCACACTGATCCACGAGTCGGAAAATGCGGCCCGAGCCATGCCCACAGGCATACAACTCGCCATCGAGGTCTTCGCCGAAGCTGCTCAGCTCGTTGTTGTTGAAATCGAGCAATTCCTCGACGCTGACGGTGCCTGTGCTGTCGCGCCACAAGGCCCAGATGCGGCCCGAAACGTAGTCGCCGAAGATATAGGCACCATACAGGGCGGGATGCGCACTGCCGCGGTACACGTAGCCACCCGTGACGGAGCGGCCCACGGCATTGGAGTTTTCGTACACGTGGACGGGGAAGGTGTACAGCTCCTGCGTGCCGCAACCCGAGGTGTTGTACGGGGCATAGCCCTCGTAGCAGCGCCAGCCGTAGTTTTCACCGCCGCTGCTCGTGGCCGGCTGGAAATCGATTTCTTCCCACTCGTTCTGGCCCACGTCGCCGATCCACAGGTCGCCGGTGAGCCGGTCGAAGCTGAAGCGCCACGGATTGCGCAGCCCCAGCGCCCAGATTTCGTCGAGCGTGAAATCGTTGCCGAAGAAGGGATTGTCGGGCGGAATGGCATAGGGGCCCGGGCCATCGACATCGATGCGCAACATCTTGCCCAACAGACTGAGCGGGTCCTGACCCGAATCGAGCGGATCGCCCCCTGCCCCGCCATCGCCCGTACCGATGTAGAGATAGCCGTCGGGACCGAAACGGATGCATCCGCCATTGTGATTGGCAAAGGGCTGAGTGATCTCCAGCAGGACGAGCTCGCTGTCGGGGTCGGCGAGGTCGGGATCGGCCGACACGCTGAAGCGGGAGACCACCGTCTTGCCGCCACTGCCGGTGTAGTTGACGAAGAACCAGCCGTTGGTGGCATACTGTGGATGGAAGGCCAGGCCCAGCAGCCCGCGCTCGTTGGCATTGTCGAGCACGCGGTCGGTGATGTCGAGGAACGGCTGAGGGGCGACGGTGCCATCCGGCCACAGGATGCGGATGCGTCCGGGCTGCTCCACCACGAACAGGCGCTCGTCGCCGGCATGCACGATCTCGAGCGGCTTGGTAAAGCCGGAAGCCACTTCTTCGAGCGACAAGACAATTTGGGCGTGGGTGGTCGTGAGGGCCGCGCACAGCAGGAGAACCAGCAGGTGTTTCATGGCAGGAGTCTTTTCCCTGTAAGGTACTCCCTGAGCCCTGCACATATTGCACGGCTGGCCCGAATTGTCTGCCAATGGCTATCTTATCGCCTCAAAATGCAAGTATGACCATGAAACATATTGCACTGCTCGCGCTGCTCCTGCTCGCCGGCCACGCTACCGGCCATGCGCAGCTGTTCGATTTGCCTGCCACCCAGGTCTATGCATTCGACATGGAACAAGAAAACGACACCATCTGGCATTTCCGTAACCCACGCTATCTCACGGCATTCAACCCTGGTGGCTACAACAACCAGCCCGCCTTCATCGCCAACGATCTTTTGATGCTGACCGTGCAGTTCCCCGACTCCGTCCAGTCCGACATCTACCAGCTCGACCTGCGCCGGCATACCCTCATGCAGGTGACTGCTACACTGGAATCCGAGTTCTCGCCCCAACTCACCCCAAACGAGCTGTACTTCAGCGCCGTGCGCGTCGAGCTCGACGAGGAACACACGCAGCGGCTGTGGCGCTTCCCCATGGACCGCCTGGGATATGGCGAGCCGGCCCTGCAATACGTGCGCAACGTGGGTTATTACGCCTGGCTGGACCGCAGCAAGGTGGCGCTGTTCATCGTCAACGAGCCACCCATGCTCGTGCTGGCCGACACCCGCGACGGGTCCACGCGGCCCGTGGTCTCGGACATCGGCAGAGGGCTGCAGCGCCTGCCCAACGGTTGGCTGGCCTTCGTGCACAAGGAACGCCCCGATGCCTGGTACATCAAGGCGCTCGACCCCGCTACGCTCGAAATGCGCACCCTGGCGGAAACGCTGCCCGGCGTGGAAGACTTCACCGTCATGCCCGACGGCACCCTGCTGCAAGCCCACCGCAGCAAGCTGTACAAGCGGCATCCCCGCCGCGACAGCAGCTGGGTCCTCATGGCCGACTTCAAACACTACGACATGGCGCAAATCTCCCGGCTGGCCGTCAGCCCCGACGGGCGCACCATAGCCCTCGTGGCATTGCCGGGAAGGAATTGATGGAAATAGTCGATGGGCAATGGACGATGGACAATAGACGATAGAAACTCAGGTTTCCGGCACGCGTCACTGCCTGCCCCGAGTATCGGGGCGTCACGTCGTCACGAGTTACCTCGCCACGCTCGACCTCTGCCATTTTCTACAGGGACATCTGTTGTTGACCCACTGCCCGACCCGCAGCACCCGCCTCGTCCCCCATTCGTCGATAAATAATCGCCCTGCACCCAACAAACGGGCGTAGCCAATTCGTTGTCCTTTAGCTTGCAGGGCTTTTCCTGAAGGGGGTCATCGGCCCCAACCCCTGCTTTTGATCTACTGGATGGGAAAGCTTTTCACCAAAAAACAATGACGATGAAACGACTCCTCTTTCTGCTTGCGAGTGCGCTTACGCTTACGTTGTACTCGTGCGCGGATGAATTGACGGGCAAGGCCGACGTGTTGGCACACATGCCTGCAGACGCTTCGGTGGCCTTCACCTTCGACGTGCCGACCCTGATGGAGAAAGCCGACTTCGAGCGCATGCGGCAAATGGCTTTCTATCAGCAATTTTTGAAAGAAGTGGAACGCGTAGACCCCTACTTCCATCCGCTATTCGAAGATCCGGCACAGGCCGGCATCGACCTTGGTCGGCGCAGTGGCCTGTTCGTGCGGCTGCGCCCCGAAGATCCGGAAGTGGTGTTCGTGGCCATGGTGGTGCCGCTGGCCGATGCCGACGCTTTCGCAAAAGCCGTATCGCCCCAGCTCGAGGTGACGGAACAACAGGGCTATATGCTGGGCCTGCCCCGCGCGGACGACGGTTTCGGGTCGAATGCCCTCTTTTTCGCCTGGGACGACCGCGTAGCCTGGATCGGTGGCCGCAGCAAGGACGGCTGGACCACGACGCTCGAAGAAGACCTTGGCAGCCTTGCCGCCCTGGAAAAAGCACAATCACTGGCCTCGCTGGCCGAGGCACGCAAGGCGCTGCGCACCCGCCACGATGCCACCATGTGGGCCTCGCTCGACTTCCTGGGCAAGAACCCGGCCCTGCGCGCCAGCGCCACCGTGGCCGGCATCCCGCCCGATGCCTTGCAGGGCAACACCCTCCACGGCTGGTGGGACTGGAAGGACGGCGAAGCCACCGGACAACTGGTCTTCGACCTCAGGGACGAGCTGGACGAAGACCTGGTGGGGCGCCTGTTCAAGGACGAACCCGATTTCGACATTGCCCGCCATTTGCCGAAAGGCCGGCTCTCCTTCGGCCTCTCGATGGCATTCGACCTCATCGGCGCCGACCAGTGGCTCACCGAACACCCCTCCACGCGCAGCTTCGTCAAGTTTGCGCTGCAGTCGGCCAACCTCACCATCGAGGATGCCCAGCAGATATTCGGAGGCGAGGTGCTGATTGCCAAATACGAAGCCCCCGATGAGGGCCTGCTGGTGGGCATCCACATCAAAGACGAGGAAAAGCTGCACTCCCTGCTCAAACAAGCCGAGGAACGGGCCAGCCTCGCGCCCATCGACGACCATTCGTGGGAGATGAAAGCGCTCGACATGGGCGGTCTGTATATCCGCACGGGCAAACCGCTGGCCATCCTGCAGCTCGATGACGACATCCTGTGGGTGAGCCCCAAGGGGGCCTTGCACGAAGCACTCGATGCGGCGGATCCCACCACGCTGCCGCGGGAAGTGCGCCAGACCCTGCTCGACCACCCCTTTGGGCTGATGCTCGACCTGAGCACCGTCGATGAGGACGACCTGCCGCCGGTGCGCATGTGGACGCTGTTCGGCGACGACGGCACCCTCCAAAGCCGACTGATGTTTACCAATGGCCGGGAAAACAGCCTGCGCCAACTGGTCGAATGGATCGAGGCGACCTACCGAAAAGAACACGATGAACGCGAACGCCAGTCCGATGACGAAGAATCCATCTGACGCGCCGGCCCTGCCGACGAACCTGACGGGCTGGCGCCGCATCGTGCTCGACGACCTGCGGCCTGCTCCCCTCGAGCAAGCGCTGGGCAGCGCCCACACCAGTGCGGTATATGCTACCCGCTGCACGCTGGAGCTGGCCCGACGCTATCAGCTCGTAGCCCCCTCGGGCAAGGGCAAGAGCACGCTGTTGCACATCCTGTTCGGGCTGCGCGCCGACTACCAGGGCCGCGTCCGCTTCGACGACGCCGATATCCGTTCGTTACCGCCCGGGGCATGGGCCGCCATCCGCGCCCATGCCCTCGGCATGGTGTTCCAGGATTTGCGCCTGCTGCCTGAGCTGACAGGCCGGGAAAACATCGCACTCAAGTGGGCCATCGCGAAAGACCTGCCATTCGCAGAGGTGGAGCGATGGGCCGCTCGTCTCGGAGTCGCGCAGGTGCTCGACCAGCCCGCCCACACGCTCTCCTACGGACAGCAGCAGCGCGTGGCCATCCTGCGCGCCCTTTCGGGCAAATTCCGCTTCCTGCTCCTCGACGAGCCCTTCTCACACCTCGATCCGGAAACGGCCGAAACGGCCCGCGACCTGATCGTGGAAAGATGCATGCAGCTCGATGCCGGCCTGATGGTTACCAGTCTTCGGCCCGAAAGCGAATTCGAAAACGCTTTGATCGTCAATATTTAGCATCGGCAAATCACACCAAACCAGTTGATTTGCAGCCACTTAACTCACGCATCACTTTTTCGAAAAAAATTTTTCACCCCACATTTTTGTAAATCAACCCCTTGCACACTGAAACCAATCGGCTGAAAAATTTTTTTGAAGAAAAGGGTTTGTCAGTTTGAAAAAGGTTGCTGTATATTTGCGTCGCCTTCGACGGAAGGGCACAAGAAAAGTCAAGCACGCGGGAGTAGCTCAGCTGGTAGAGCACAACCTTGCCAAGGTTGGGGTCGCGGGTTCGAGTCCCGTCTCCCGCTCAAGAAAAAGCCTTCAGCAATGAAGGCTTTTTTCATTTCTGGTCGTACCGTTTTTCCTAAATTTGACCAGTCGAACCACCTGCCCGGATGGTGGAATTGGTAGACACGCAGGACTTAAAATCCTGTGGCCCGTAAGGGCCGTGCGGGTTCGAGCCCCGCTCCGGGTACCAGTCTTCACATCCGTTCAGAGTTGCTTTCTTGCACGCAGAGGTCGCCAGGTTTCGCCGAGCACGCAGAGCCACCTGAACCCGTGCTTGCCATGCATGAGAATGACATTTCCCGCCTCATCATCGGTGCAGCCATAGAGCTACACAAACAGGTCGGCCCTGGCCTGCTCGAATCCGCCTACGAGCAAGCCCTCGCATATGACCTCCGAAAAAAGGGATTGCAAGTAGCCACACAAGTGGCCATGCCCTTCGAGTACAAAGAATTGCGAGTAGAAAATGCCTATCGCATAGATCTGCTGGTTGAAAACAAGGTGATAGTCGAGCTCAAAGCCACGGAGAAGCTTTTGCCCGTTCATTTTGCCCAGCTACTCACATACCTGAAGCTTACGCGCCTGAAGCTTGGGCTGCTCATCAACTTCAACACACCGCTGCTGAAAGACGGCATCCACCGGGTAGTCAATGGACTGTAGCCAGTGCGCGCTTACTGCATGCGCCCTTCGCGCACGCTGCGCTGCTCGGCGCCCTTTGCGTGGGCATCTTTGAATTTCCAATCATTCCATACTACAGAGCCTCACGCGATTTCGGATATTTGCCCCTCTTTTCCAACCAGCTCACGCAAAACCAACGACCATGATGACCGCCAAGCCGGAACGGACCACCACTGACAAGCACTATCTCCAACTGCTGGCCAATACCATACGCGGATTGAGTATCGACGCCGTGCAGGCTGCCAACTCGGGGCACCCGGGCATGCCCATGGGCATGGCCGACGTGGCGGCCGTCCTGTGGAAAGACTTCCTGAAGCACAATCCGGCCAACCCCCAGTGGTTCGATCGCGACCGTTTCGTCCTTTCGGCAGGCCACGGCAGCATGTTGCTGTACAGCCTGCTCCATCTGTTCGGATACGATCTGCCACTCGAAGAGCTGAAAAACTTCCGCCAGTGGGGCAGCAAAACGCCCGGCCATCCCGAATACGGCCATACGCCCGGCGTGGAGACGACCACGGGCCCCCTGGGCCAGGGCATCGCTACCGCGGTGGGCATGGCCATCGCCGAGGCCTCGCTCGCCGGCCGTTTCAACGATGAGCAGCACCAACCGGTCGACCACTACACCTGGGTTATCGCCAGCGACGGCGACCTGGAAGAGGGCATCTCGCACGAGGCCTGCTCGCTGGCGGGTCACCTCCGGCTGGGCAAGCTGATCGTGCTGTACGACGACAACCACATCAGTATCGACGGGCCGACGGAGCTCTCCTTCAGCGAAGACGTGTGCAAGCGATTCGAAGCCTATGGATGGCACGTGCAGCGCATCAACGGTCACGACTACGACGCCATCCGCAAGGCCATCGCCTGGGCGAAAACGGTGACCGACAAGCCCTCGATCATCGCCTGCCGCACCACCATCGGCTATGGCAGCCCCAACAAGGCCGGCAAGGCCAGTGCCCACGGCGAGCCCCTCGGCGAGGAGGAGGCCCGCCTGGCAAAGGCCAACCTGGGCTTGCCGCCCGACCAGACCTTCTACATCCCTGACGAGATCCGCTCGCTGGCCAGCGAGGCCCGCACCCTCGGCCAGGCGCTCGAAGCCGAATGGAACGAGCGCGTGGCTGCCTTCAAAAATGCCGATGCCGAGCGCGCTCAGCGCTGGGAAAAGACCCTGAACAAGGAGGTGCCGGCCGAGGCGCTCGACATGCCCCCGTTCGAAGCCGGCAAGGCTATCGCCACGCGTGCCGCCTCGGGCAAGGTGCTCGACCACCTCGCCCCCCTCATCCCCTCGCTCATCGGCGGCTCGGCCGACCTGACGCCATCGAACAAGACGTTCCCCAAGGGCGAGACGGTCTTCAGCGCCGACAACCGCAAGGGGCGCTACATCCACTACGGCGTGCGCGAGCATGCCATGGCGGCCATCATGAACGGCATGGCCCTGCACGGCGGCGTGCTGCCCTATGCCGGTACGTTTTTCGTGTTCACCGACTACATGCGTGCCGCCATGCGCCTGTCGGCACTGATGGGCGTGCAGGTGGTGTACGTGCTCACCCACGACTCCATCGGCCTGGGCGAGGACGGCCCCACCCACCAGCCCATCGAGCATCTGGCCTCGCTGCGCGCCATGCCCCACATGCGCGTCATCCGCCCCATGGATGCCAACGAGACGGCCGAGGCGTGGAAGCTGGCATTGCTGCACCGCGACGGCCCCACCTGCCTGGTGCTCACCCGGCAGGGCCTGCCCGTGTACGACCGCGAAGCCGAGGGTCTGGCCCCCGCCGCGCTTGCGCAAAAAGGCGGGTACGTGCTCTGTGAGGATGAAGGCTTCGACCGCATCCTCATCGCCACCGGCTCGGAAGTGGTCATCGCCCTCGAAGCCAAAAAGCTGCTCAACGCGCAGGGCTACAAGGTGCGTGTGGTCAACATGCCCTGCACCGAGCTCTTCGACGCCCAGGACGAGGCCTACCGCGCGTCGGTTTTGCCGGAAGGCATCAGAAAGCGGGTAGCCGTGGAAGCCGGCGCCACCCAAAGCTGGTGGAAGTACGTCGGCCTCGACGGCAAGGTCGTGGGCCTGGACCGCTTTGGCGCCTCGGCGCCCTGGAAGGTGCTGTACGAAAAGCTGGGCCTGACGGCCGAGCGCGTAGCCGAGGCCCTGGTCGACTGAACAGATGGTCTGTGATCTGCTGCACACAAGGGCTTCATCCGCAAGGGTGAAGCCCTTGTTTCTTCGGTGTAAACGGCTACCACGCTGTGACGTGCGTCACGTCGCCCCCACCCCATAATCGCGACCTTTGCGCCAGCAAACACACGTACCACGTACACCTCTCCCACAAATGACTGCTCGCATGAACCTGAAGCAATTCATCCCCATTCTCGACTGGCTCCCCCAATATTCCCAAAAAGAACTGAGGGGCGATCTGTCTGCTGGCCTGACGGTGGGCGTCATGCTCATTCCTCAGGGCATGGCCTACGCCATGATTGCCGGCATGCCCCCCATCTACGGCCTCTATGCCTGCACCGTCCCCTTGATCCTGTATGCCATCTTCGGCACTTCCAGGCAACTGGCGGTGGGGCCCGTAGCGATGATGTCGCTGCTGACGGCGACGGGGGTAGGCGTTTTGGCGGAACAAGGGACGGAAACCTATATCCAGCTGGCCATCGCCCTGTCGCTGCTCGTCGGCGTCATCCAGTTCACTCTGGGGGTGTTCCGGTTGGGCTTCCTCGTCAATTTCCTGTCGCATCCCGTGCTCTCGGGGTTCACTTCCGCTGCGGCCCTGATCATCGGCATGAGCCAATTGAAACACCTGCTGGGCATCGACATTCCGCGCACGCATCACATCCATCTCATCGCATTGAAAGCCTTCGAGCAGATCGACGCAATCAATTGGGTCACATTTGCCATCGGGATGGGTGGCATCCTGCTCATTCTGGGGGCCAAGCGCATTTCTTCGACCATTCCCAGCCAATTGCTTGCAGTAGTTTTTGGCATTCTCGCCGTCTGGATTTTCCATCTGGACCAGTATGGTGTACAAATTCTCGGAGAGGTGCCCAGGGGATTGCCCGGCTTTTCGCCGCCCCAACTGGACACGGGAATCATAGGTGACCTGATGCCCGCAGCCATGGCCATCGCCCTGGTAGGCTTCATGGAGAGTATTGCGGTGGCCAAGGTCATGCATGCCCGACACAAAAATTACAAGATCGACCCCAACCAGGAGCTGATTGCTCTCGGCATCGCCAACATCGGTGGGTCGTTCTTCAAATCTTACCCTGCCGCAGGAGGGTTCGGCCGCACAGCCGTCAATGACCAGGCTGGCGCTCAGACGGGCATGGCCAGCATCATCAGCGCCGTGTTTATCATGCTGACCCTGCTGTTCCTCACGCCTTTGTTCTACTACCTGCCCAAGGCCATCCTTGCCTCGGTGATCATGGTGGCCGTATCCAGCCTGTTCGACTACAAGGAGGCCATCCACCTGTGGACGGCCAACCGCACCGATTTCGCACTGTTGCTCGTCACCTTCTTTGCCACGCTCACGCTGGGCATCGAGCAGGGTATCGGTGTGGGGGTGGTGCTGTCGCTGGCCATGGTCATCTTCCGCACCACTCGTCCCCATATCGCCCGCCTGGGCCGCATCCCCGGCACGCGCATCTACAAGAACGTGGAGCGCTTCGATAACCTGGAAGTGCCCGAGGATCTGCTCATCGTGCGCTTCGATGCGCAGCTCTACTTCGCCAACGTCAACCACTTCCGCGACACGCTCGAGGAATGGGCCGCCGCCATGGGCGACAAACTCAAGGCCATCATCCTCGATGCCGAAAGCATCAACAACATCGACTCTACCGGCGTGCACACCCTGATCGACGTCATCGAGGACTTCAGAAAAGAGGGGATCGACTTCTACGTGGTGGGCCTCAAGGGGCCGGTGCGCGATGCACTGGCACGTGCCCACGCAATCGAGAAAATCGGTACCGATCACCTCTTCGTCACCATACAGGACGCCGTGGATGCCTTTCGTGGAAAAAAACCGCGAGACGAAGAGAAAATGGCCCCGGTAGTGCAACAGACCAATGTGCCGAAAAGGTAGGCCCCCCTTGTGTGCAGCACATCACATTGACCGCTGACATTCAGGTGATTCACGTCACCAGAAAGGGCCAACCGTGCCCGTACCTTTGCGTTGTCAATCGAGCCAATCATCATTCAACCGAAAAAAAAAATCGAGCAAAAATGGATCTGAAAAAAATCCTCGCACAAGACTCCGTAACCATCGTGGACGTACGCGAACCGTTCGAGTATGCGATGGGTCACGTGGATGGTGCCATCAACATTCCGCTGAGCACCATTTTCCAGCACGTGGATGAATTCCGCCGCATGAGCAAGCCCATCGTGGTGTACTGCCGCTCGGGCAACCGCAGCGCACAGGCAGAAGCTTTCCTGCGCGCTCAGGGCATCGAAGAAGTGTACAACGGCGGCAGCCTGGAGGAAATGGAATACCTCAAGGCACAGGTTGCCTGATAGAGACGAACAACGCGGACGAGTGGGCGATGGCCCACTCGTCCTTTGTCTATGCACGCCATCTCTCACCAACAAAATGCAAAAGCAAACATGTTTGGATTCCTCAAAAAACTGATCGGGCAAGACGTGCCCTGGGAAGAGCTGAAAGCGAAGAAAGCCGTGATCGTGGACGTGCGCACGCCTGCCGAATTCAAAAGCGGCCACGTGAAAGGCGCCATCAACATACCTCTGAACAACCTCCCGCACAACCTCAGGAAGATCAAGAAATACGGCAAACCGGTAGTTACCTGCTGTGCTTCGGGACGCAGAAGCGGCATGGCTGCCAAATACCTCAAATCGGAGGGCATCGAGGCCTGGAACGGCGGCCCCTGGCAGAAGGTCCGCCAACACATGGGGTGAAGGTAGCCACAGCACGCCCGCCCACTGCGCCACAGCCAGCAGGGATCGCACCGGTTCAATTACCTGACCAACCAAATCCAATGTAACCATGAAACGAATTCTGATCCCCACCAACTTCAGCCAGCTGGCAGACTACGCATTTGGCATCGCCAAAAAGATTGCGGAAGCCACGGGCGCCAAACTGCACGTGCTCTACATCGTACCTGCCCCCGTCAATGCCGAATTCACGAAGGAAGGCAACCTCAAGGAACTGCCCGGCTACGACTACGACGCCCTCTACACCGAGCGCGACAAGGCCATGGGCAGGCTCCTGCAGTGGGCTACCGACAAGGTGGCGTACGTGGAACGCGTCTGGTCCACCATCGACCACGTCGATCATGGCATCATCAACTACGTCAAAGAGCAGCACATCGACCTGGTGGTCATGGGTACCGAAGGGGCTACCGGCAGCAAGGAACTGGTCTCGGGCTCGCATGCCCAGCACATCGTGCGCGAGTCGCCCGTGCCGGTGCTGACGCTGAAATGCGACCGCAGCGGCATGGAACTGGACAAAATGGTCTTCGTGAGCGATTTTCTCGACACCAGCCAGCCCGTCGATCTGTCGGTGGTCAAGGAGCTGCAACGCGCCTTCGATGCCGAGCTGCACCTGCTGAAGATCAACACGCCCTCGAGCTTCGACACCACGCGTGAAGCCATGCGTCGCATGCGCGCCTGCGCCGAGGCCAATCAGCTCGACAAGGTGCACTACCACGTGTACTGCGACACCGACATCGAGCCCGGCATCGCCCATTTCAGCGCCGATACGGGCATCGAGTTCGTGGTCATGGGCACCCACCAGCGCAAGGGCCTCAGCCGCCTGTTCCAGAAGAGCATCTCGGAGCGCGTCGTGAACCACCTCTGGCAGCCCGTACTCACTTTCCCCATCAAGGTGTTGGAGAACAAAGCCACCGCAAGAACCTGAGTGCCTGCGCGACGGCGATCACCAAGGCGTGTGACCGGGCTCACTATCCCCCAATGACCGGCTGATGATCTTTGTATCGTGTCCATGGACGATGGACAATAGACAATGGACCATAGACGACCAACACAACAACCTGAATATCACCATTAAACACTAAACTTTAAACCTTAAACTATAAACTCCAAACCCGACCCTCAACTTTTTTTGCAAAAACTCAATAAAAAAAGATACCTCTCATGAAAGTCGAACAATTGTACACCGGCTGTCTTGCCGAAGCAGCCTACTACATCGAGAGCGAAGGGGAAGCCGTGATCATCGACCCCCTGCGTGAGACCAGGCCTTACCTGGAAAAGCTCGAGCAAGAAGGCGCCAGGCTGAAGTACATCTTCGAAACCCACTTCCACGCCGACTTCGTGTCGGGTCATCTCGACCTGGCCAGGGCTACCGGCGCCACCATCGTCTATGGCCCGAATGCCGAAACCGAGTTCGAAAAGTACGAGGCCAAAGATGGCGAGTTCCTGCAGGTGGGCAAGGTGAAGTTTCAGGTACTGCACACGCCGGGCCACACGCCCGAGAGCACCTGCTACCTGCTTTACGATGAAAACGACAAGCCCTACGCCATCTTCACCGGCGACACGCTCTTCATCGGCGACGTGGGCCGCCCCGACCTGGCGCAGAAGGCCGGTGAGCTGACCAAGGAAGACCTCGCCGGCTGGCTCTACGACAGCCTCCGCAACAAGATCATGCCGCTGCCCGACGACGTCATCGTCTATCCGGGCCATGGTGCCGGCTCGGCCTGCGGCAAGAACATGAGCTCGGAAACCTGGGACACGCTCGGCAACCAGAAGAAGACCAACTACGCCCTGCGTGCCGACATGACCAAAGAAGAATTCATCCGCGAGGTGACGGCCGGCCTGCTGCCGCCGCCCCAGTACTTCGCCAAGAACGCCAAGCTCAACAAGACGGGCTATCAGTCGATCGAAAAAGTGCTCAACAAGGGCCTGCGCCCCCTGACGCCCGAAGCGTTCGAGGCCGCCGTGGAACACGAAGGCGCCCTGATGCTCGACGTGCGCAGCGAAGAGGACTTCGTAAAGGAGCACGTGCCCAACAGCATCTTCATCGGCCTGGACGGCAACTTCGCTCCCTGGGTCGGCGCTCTCATCCCCGACCTGATGCAGCCCATCGTGCTCATCGTGCCCGAAGGCCGCGAGGAAGAAGCCGTGACGCGTCTGAGCCGCGTCGGTTACGACAATACGCTGGGTTACCTCAAGGGCGGCATCGAGGCCTGGAAGGCAGCCGGCAAGGAAACCGACTCGGTGACGCGCATCGACGCCAGCCAGTTCGCCCAGGACTACAAGGACGGCAAGGTGGAAAACCTGCTCGACGTGCGCAAACCGACCGAATATCTGAGCCAGCACGTCGTGGGCGCCACCAACGTGCCGCTCGACTACCTGAGCCGCAACATGTCGAAGCTCAGCCCGGCGAAGACCTACTACCTGCACTGCCTGGGCGGCTACCGCTCGCTCATCACGACCTCGATCCTCAAGTCGCGCGGCTTCCACAACCTGATCGACATCCGTGGCGGCTGGCGCGAGATCGAAAAGACCGACGTGCCCAAAACGGAGTACGTTTGCCCGACCACCATCCCACAGGAAGTCATCGACAAAGCCGTGGAAGAGGTGGCATGAACACGCACTTCTTTGGAAAATTGACGACCCATGCACTGGCTGTCCTGAAAAGGGCAGTCAGTGCCATTTTCTCGAAAGCAAAAACTCATGCCATGGTCTTCGCTGTGGTCCATTCACCAAACCTGAAGCCATGGAAGGATTAGGCATACGCGTCGTGCCCGCCAGCGAGTTTTTCGAGCTGGCCAGCAGCCTCGACCGCCCCTTGATCATCGATGTGCGTGCACCAGAAGAGGTGAAGGCACATCCGGCGCCCTTGCCGGCCCTGCACATCAACCTCGAAGACGGCAATTTCAACCTCATGGTGCACAGCCTGGACAAGCGCAGGCCGGTCATCGTCATTTGTCAGGACGGCAGGCGGGCCCCGAAAGCGTGCCGCTACCTGGCCCTGGCCGATTTCGGCGAGGTTTGGTGCCTGCAAGGCGGACTGAATGCGCTCGAAACGCAAAACACCGACCAACCATGAACAAGCGAGACATCCTCATTGGCCTCAGCCTCCTGTTGCTCGGACTGGGCATGGCCACGGGCTGTGCCCGAAGCGAAAAGCGCCCGGCCGAAGCCGTCGACGAGCGCCCCACCCCACTCGACACCACCGTCTGGATGCGCAAGGGGGGCGAGATTGCCGCGCTGAGCTTCCAGGCGCTCAGCAGCGAACTGAAGCAAGCCCTCGAACGGGGCGGCATGCAGGAAGCCGTGCGCTATTGCAACCTGAAAGCCTACCCGCTCGTGGACAGCCTCTCGCAGGTGCATCGCGCCCGCATCCGCCGCACGACCTTCAAGACGCGCAACCCCAAGGACCGGCCCGATCCCACCGAAGCGGCCATCCTGCGCGACATGGAAGCGGCAAAGACGGCCGGCCAGCAGCCGCGGCCCGTCGTCCAGCGCATCGCGCCAGATACCGTCCTTTTCGCAGCCCCCATCCTCACCCAGCCACTGTGTTTGCAGTGCCACGGCGAGGTGGGCAAGGACATCGATCCGGACGATTACGCGCTGATTCGCCAACTTTACCCCGAAGACCAGGCTACCGGATACCACGCCGGCGACCTGCGCGGCATGTGGAGCATCCGGATGTATGCTCCCCCCGCGTCAGGCGAGTGATTTTATGACGATAGACGATGGACGATAGACGATTGCCCTTACCCTATCTATGATGGACGTCGTCACAGCCTGCCCCGCGTAGCGGGGTCGTCACGTCGTCACGACGTCACACTATCACGCTCGACCCGCAACCATCCTTCGAACCTTTTGTATTCATTTTTCAAAACCAAAAAAATAAAGCGAAAATGAAACCTCTGATTCTTGCTTTCGCACTGAGCATGCTGGCTTTCTCGAACTACTCGTGCGCCCAGCAAAAGGCAGAAAAACAGGCCGAAGGGCAACCCGAAGCAGCACAGCAGGTCACAAAGGAAGCACCTGCCCAGCCTGCACAGGTAGTCGACATCGACGTGAACCAGTTCAAGGAAATGATGAGCCGCCCCGATGTGGTGATCCTCGACGTGCGCACCCCCCAGGAGGTGGCCCAGGGCACCATCGGCGACAACGTGGTCAACATCGACGTGACCAACAAGCCGCTGTTCGAGCAGGAAATCGAGAAGCTCGACAAGGACAAGACCTATTTGGTCTATTGCCGCAGTGGCCGTCGCAGCCGCATCGCAGCCGAGGAAATGGTGCGGCGAGGCTTCGACAAGGTGTACAACCTCAAGGGCGGCATTCTCGCCTGGCAGCAGGCCAATCAATGAAGGAGAGAAAGAGCGACGGAGAGAAGGAAAGATGGATGTGGAAAGAGTAGCGAAGCCACGATCATCTTTCCTGCTTGCTCATCAACATGAAATCAGGCACGGAGGCCGGGGCCCTGTTCCCCCTCGCCTCTGCCGCCTCACAACCAACGAATCATGACGATCACCCGAATCATTTACGGTGCCCTGGCCATCTGGCTGCTCTATGACGGCTTCACGCGCAGCGATATGCTGAGCTTCGTGCTTGCCGCCATCATCGGGCTGATGGCCTGGCGCGACGTGGCCTGCCCCCTCGGGCTGTGCACGCCGGCCGCCTGGCGCAAGCCTTCGGCCCAACCCAGCGAGGAAGCACTGAAGCAGGAGGTAGAGTTCGAAGAACTTTGACTCGCCTGGTACCGCTTTCGCAAATAGCGGTAAATCAACACATAACGACTAAACACACGAAGGCAATGCCGTTCCGGCATTGCCTTTTTTGTGCGCACGATTACAGACTTTCAATAATTTCTGAAATTAATTTGCAAGACCAAATGAACAAATGAAGGAATGTTCATAAATTTGTGAACACTCAATCAAAATGCCTTTCGCACCATGGAAAATGAAGCCATGATTCACACGCTACCCGTGCATGCACCCGAGCATGAGGGCGCAGCACATGGCGACAAGTTCCAGTCGAACTTCATCACCAAGTACATCTTCAGTCAGGACCACAAGATGATCGCCAAGCAGTTCCTGATCACGGGCATTTTTTGGGCGATCATGGGCGGCCTCATGTCGCTCGTGTTCCGGCTGCAGCTGGGTTTCCCCGAAGCCGACCTGGGCTGGCTGAAGCCCATCCTGGGCCGATGGATCGTCATCAACGATCAGGGCATCGGCACGCTGGACCCCGACTTTTACTACGCCCTGGTAACCATCCACGGTACGGCGATGATCTTCTTCGTGCTGACGGCCGGCCTGTCGGGCACGTTCAGCAACTTCCTCATTCCATTGCAGATCGGCGCGCGCGACATGGCCTCGCCATTCATGAACATGCTTTCCTACTGGCTCTTCTTTACGGCCAGTGTGGTGATGTTCCTCTCCCTGTTCGTGGATACGGGCCCCTTCGCCGGTGGCTGGACGCACTACCCACCCCTGAGCGCGCTGCCACAGGCCATGAGCGGCTCGGGCACCGGCATGACGCTGTGGATCATCAGCGTGATCCTGTTCATCGCCTCGGTGATGCTGGGCGGCATCAACTACATCACCACGGTGCTCAACCTGCGCACGCGGGGCATGAGCCTGTGGCGGCTGCCGCTGACGGTGTGGTCGTTTTTCATCACGGCCATCATCGGCTTGCTGTCCTTCCCGGTGCTGCTGGCCGGCCTGATCCTGTTGCTGTTCGACCGCAGCCTGGGCACCAGCTTTTTCCTCAATGAGATCTACATCGCCGGCCAGGCACTCGACCATGTGGGCGGCTCGGCCATCCTGTACCAGCACCTGTTCTGGTTCCTCGGTCACCCCGAGGTGTACATTGTGATCCTGCCCGCCATGGGCATCGTGTCGGAAGTGCTGGCCACGCACACGCGCAAGCCCATCTTCGGCTACAAGGCCATGGCCTACTCCATCATGGCCATCGCCTTCCTGAGCTTCCTGGTCTGGGCCCACCACATGTTCGTCTCGGGCCTGAACCCCTTCCTGTCCAACTTCTTCGTGGTGTTCACCCTGATCATCGCCGTGCCCTCGGCCGTGAAGGTGTTCAACTGGATCGCCACGCTGTACAAGGGCAACATCCGCTACAACTCGGCCAGCCTGTTCGCCATTGGCTTCGTGTCGATGTTCATCTCGGGTGGCCTGACCGGTATCTTCCTCGGCAACTCGTCCATCGACATCCAGGTGCACGACACCTATTTCGTGGTGGCCCACTTCCACATTGTGATGGGCGTAGCCGCCTTCTTCGGCATGTTCGCGGGGGTTTATCACTGGTTCCCCAAAATGTTCGGCCGCTTCATGGACGAGACGCTGGGCAAAATCCACTTCTGGGGCTCCATCATTGGCGCCTACGTGGTGTTCTGGCCCATGCACTACCTCGGCATCGCTGGCGTGCCGCGCCGCTACTACAGCTTCGAGAACTTCGATGCCTTCAACAAATTCGGCACGCTCAACGAGATCATCACCATCGCCGCCATCGTCACCTTCGCCTTCCAGTTGCTGTTCGTAGTCAACTTCTTCTACAGCATCTTCAAGGGACGCAGGGTGACGACGCCCAACCCCTGGCACAGCACCACCCTCGAGTGGACGACGCCCATCCTGCCGGGTCATGGCAACTGGCCGGGCGAGATCCCGACGGTGCACCGCTGGGCATATGACTACAGCAACGAAACGGGCTACGACACCGACTACGCCATGCAACACTGGCCCGTAAAGGAGATACAGCGAAAAGCAC
>CAYNYN010000008.1:0-2195 GCA_964401445.1 uncultured Saprospiraceae bacterium
CCCTTGCCACCATCCGCTTCCAGCTCGACGCCCAGGCCCAGCACGATGCGATTGACGAAGTTGAAATAGGCGATGACGAGCGTGGCGTCGAGGAGGGCGCGGTCGCTCAGGCCCATGATCTTGAGCTTGTCCAGCAGCTTCTCCTTGCCTTCGAAGGCCGGGTCGAGCGTCAGCTTTTCGGCCAGCTCGCACAGCAGGCGGTCTTCCTCCTTCATGGGCAGGCGGCGGTAGTCGTCGATGAGCTGGTTCACCTTCGCCTCGTCTTTCCAGTAGAAGTTGAGTGCCTCGGCGTGGTGCCGCACGCAGTAGGGGCAGTTGTTGGCTGCCGACACCACCACGGCCATCATCTCGCGCTGGTAGCGGCGCAGCGGCGACTTGCCGAACATGACCTTCAGGTACAGGTCCATGTGCGCCATGATGGTCGGCGGGTTGAGGCTCTGTATGGTGTGTACGGCTGCCAGCTTGCCGCGCGCGCTGATGAGCTGGTCGTAGATCTCGCGCAGCTCGCCTTCGGCTTTTTCGTAAGGGATGACTTCGATGTAGGGCATGATGTCCTGAGCGGTTTTGGGCCAAAAAGAGGTGCACGCCACCCGCTGCGTGGCGGCGTGCACGGTTGTTTTACTTCTTCAACTCGGCGTAGTACTTGTGGAACCAGGGGATGGTCTCGATCCCCTTGTAGAAGTTGAACAGGCCGTAGTGCTCGTTGGGCGAGTGGATGGCGTCGCTGTCGAGGCCGAAGCCCAGCAGCACGCTCTTCACGCCGAGCACCTGCTCGAACAGCGCCACGATGGGGATGCTGCCGCCGCTGCGCATGGGCAGCGGGTCCTTGCCGAAGGTCTGCTTCATGGCGTTGTGGGCGGCCTGGTACTCGGGCGTGTTGCGCGGCACCACCGCTGGCTCGCCGCCATGGTGGGGCGTCACCTTGACCTTGACCGAGGGCGGCGCGATCCGTACGAAGTGCTCGCTGAACAGCTTTGTGATCTTGTCGGACTTCTGGTGGGGCACCAGCCGCATGCTGATTTTGGCGTAAGCCTTGGAGGGCAACACCGTCTTGGCGCCTTCGCCGGTGTAGCCGCCCCAGATGCCGTTGGCGTCGAGCGAGGGACGGATGGTGGTGCGCTCGATGGGCGTGTAGTCGGGCTCGCCGAAGAGGGCCTGCACGCCCAGGTCGGCCATGTAGGCATCGACGTCAAAGGGGGCCTGGTTGAGCAGGGCGCGCTCTTCGGGATCGACCTCTTCCACGTCGTCGTAGAAGCCCGGGATGGTGATGCGCCCTTCCTCGTCGTGCAGCGAGGCGATCATTTTCGCCAGGATGTTGATGGGGTTGGCCACGGCGCCGCCATAGACGCCCGAGTGCAGGTCGCGGTTCGGGCCGGTCACTTCGACCTCGACGTAGCTCAGGCCGCGCAGGCCCACCGTGATGCTGGGCACGTCGTTGGCGATCATGGAGGTGTCGGACAGCAGCACGCAGTCGCAGGCCAGCTTGTCCTTGTTGCTTTCGCAAAAGAGGCCCAGGTTGTCGGATCCGACCTCTTCCTCGCCTTCGAGCATGAACTTGACGTTGACGGGCAGCTCACCCGTGGCGTGGAGCGCTTCGAAGGCCTTGATGTGCATGAACATCTGCCCCTTGTCGTCGCAGGCGCCCCGCGCGAAGATGGCGCCGTCGGGGTGCAGCTCCGTCTTTTTGATGACGGGCTCGAAGGGCGGCGAGTCCCACAGCTCCAGCGGGTCGGGCGGCTGCACGTCGTAGTGGCCATAGACGAGTACCGTGGGCCTGGCCGGATCGATGATTTTCTCGCCGTACACGATGGGGTGACCCTTGGTCGGGATCACTTCCACGTTGTCGGCACCGGCCGCGCGCAGGTAGTCGGCTACCTTCTCCGCACAGCGCTTCACGTCGTCGGCATAGGCCGGGTCGGCACTGATCGAGGGGATGCGCAACAGCTCGAACAGCTCGTCGAGGAAGCGCTGCTTGTTGGCCTCGATGTATGCTTGTGTCTTTTCCATTTAGTTTGATTTTTATGGTTTTGAAGTAGAGTTTCCTGGATTGGTTGAGGGTTGAGGGTGTAGGGTTGAGAGTTGTCTCGCGCAATGGCCTGCCCCAATCTCAATCGGGGGCGCTGCGACGCAACGTTACGCAACGCTTCCTTTTCGGGTGAAATTGGATGAATCGGTGAAACCGGTAAAATCGGTTC
>CAYNYN010000008.1:2295-14981 GCA_964401445.1 uncultured Saprospiraceae bacterium
GGTAAAATCGGTTCTTCAAATCCTCGAATCCTCGAATCCTCCCATCCTCAATCCACATGCTCATTCAGCAGCTCGGTGAGGCGTTCCTCACTGATGCGCCGGTGCAGCTCGCCCTGCCAGGCGTACGAGATGGAGCCGGTCTCCTCGGACGTGACGATGGCCAGCACCTGCGCCCGCTCGGTGACGCCCACGGCCGCGCGGTGGCGCAGCCCTGCCGTTTTGGGCAGGTCGGGGCGTTCGGAGTTGGGCAGGATGCAGCGCGCTGCCACCACGCGCCCCTGACTGATCACCACGGCGCCGTCGTGCAGCGGGTTGTCCTTGAAGAAGATGCTTTCCAGCAAATCGCTCGACACGCGGGCATCGAGCGGCACGTACGAGGTGGTGATGTTCTCCAGCGCGATGCCGTGCGACAGGACGATGAGGCTGCCCGTTTTGCTGCGGCTCATGCGCAGGATGGCCGATTTGATCTCCTGGATGATGCGCAGGCGCTCGGGCGCCTGCTTGTCGTCCACCTCGATCCAGCCCTGCAGCCATCGCGGCTGGCGCCCGAAGGTGGTGCTGCCCAGCATGAGCAGGAAGCGGCGCACCTCGGGCTGAAAGATGATGATGAAGGCCAGCACGCCCACGCTGAAAAACTGCTCGAGGATGAGCCCCGTGAGGCTCATCTGCAGCATGCTCACCAGCCACCACACCACGAAGAAGACCAGCACCCCCAGCAGGATCTGGAACCCGATGCTGCCCCGCAAAAGCTGGTACAGCTTGTAGAGGAAATAGGTGACGATCAGGATGTCGAGGACATCCCAGATGCGTACGGGCAAAAAGCCTATGCGGATGAGCAGCACGGGTTCCATCACTCAGCGGTCAGTCTGCTTTTTGCGAAAGCGGATACTTCACGGGCACCTTCATATTGTAAAACATGAACGCCAGCTTGTCGGCCTCCTCTTCGATGCGCTTGCTCACCGGCACGCCGGCGCCGTGCCCTGCCTTGGTCTCGATGCGTATCAGGACGGGGTCGGGCCCCTGCTGGTTGGCCTGCAGCGCAGCGATGAACTTGAAGCTGTGCGCCGGCACCACGCGGTCGTCGTGGTCGGCGGTGGTGACGAGCGTGGCCGGGTACTCGGCCGGCCGCACGTTGTGCACGGGCGAGTAGGCGTACAGGTAGGGGAACATCTCCGGATCGTCGCTGCGTCCGTAGTCGGTGGCCCAGGCGGCGCCGATGGTGAACAGGTGGTAGCGCAGCATGTCGAGCACGCCCACACCCGGGAAGGCCACCTTGAACAGGTCGGGGCGCTGCGTCATCACGGCACCCACGAGCAGGCCGCCGTTGCTGCGTCCCTCGATGGCCAGGTAGTCGGGCGAGGTGTATTTGTTTTCGATCAGGTACTCGGCCGCGGCGATGAAGTCGTCGAACACGTTCTGCTTGCGCTCTTTGGTGCCGGCCAGGTGCCATTCCTTGCCGAACTCGCCGCCGCCGCGGATGTTGGCCACGGCATAGACGCCGTCGTTTTCGAGCACCACGAGGCGCGGCACGTAGAACGAGGGCAGGATGCTGATGTCGAAGCCGCCATAGCCGTAGAGCAGGGTGGGGCGCTTGCCGTCGAGCTTCAGCCCTTTCTTGTGGGTGATGAACATGGGCACGCGCGTGCCGTCCTTGCTGGTGTACCACACCTGTTTGGTCACGTAGGCGTCGCTGTCGAAGTCCATTTTCGGGGCTTTCCACACCTCGCTCTTCAGCGTTTCCATGTCGAGGCGATAGATGGTGGTGGGCCGGGTGAAGGAGGTGAAGCTGTAGAAGGCCTCGCTGCGGTCGGGCTCGCCGCTGATGCCGCCCACGGTGCCGATGCCGGGCAGCTCCAGCTCGCCCAGCAGCTCACCGTCGAGCGAAAAGACTTTGAGCTGGCTCGAGGCATTGTGGATGTAGTGGGCCAGCAGCTTGCCGCCGGCGAGCGTCACGCTGCGCAACACGTCGTTGCCTTCGGGGATCAGGTCGCGCCAGTTGGGGCGCTGCGGCTTGTGCACGTTCACGGCGATGAGCCGCCAGTTGTCGGCCTCGTTGTTGGTGAGGATGAGCAGCTCGTCGCCCACGTGATCCACCAGCACGTAGTCGTCCGCGATCTCCTCGACGATGGGGAAGAATGTGGGGTCGTCCGAGCTCAGGTCGCGGTAGTAGAGGGCGTTGCCGCTGGTCGATTCGGCCACGCTGAGCACGAGGAAGCGCTCGTCGCGCGTGGTGCTGACGCCGAACAGCCGCATGGGGTGGGTGTGGTCGGCAAACACGAGCTGGTCTTCCGACTGGGGCGTGCCCACCTTGTGGTAGTACACCTGGTGAAATTCGTTGCGGCCGGTGTAGGTGTGGTCATCGGGCTCGGGGTAGCGCGCGTAGAAGAAGCCGTCGCCGGCCCAGGCCATGCCCGAAAACTTGACCCAGCGGATGGTGTCGCCCAGGTCTTTGCCGGCTTCCAGGTCGCGCACCAGGATCTTGCGCCAGTCGGAACCCGATTCCGACACCTGGTAGGCCATCAGGTTGCCCACCTTGTTGAAGCTGATGCCGCCCAGCGCCACGGTGCCGTCCTCGCTGAAGGTGTTGGGGTCGAGCACCAGCTCGGGCTCGGCCTCGAGTGAGGCCTGCCGGTACAGCACGCTCTGGTTCTGCAGGCCGTCGTTCTTGAAATAGTAGTAGTAGCCGCCTTCGTAGTCGGGCGTGCCGTAGCGCTCGTAGTTCCACAGCTGGCGCAGGCGCTCGGCGATGGCGTCGCGGAAGGGGATTTTGCTCAGGTAGCCGAAGGTCACTTCGTTCTGGGCCTTGACCCATTCCATGACCTCGGGGTCGTTGTCGTCTTCGAGCCAGCGATAGGGGTCGGGCACCTTGGTGCCGAAGTAGTCGTCTACTACGGTGTCTTTGCGCGTTTCGGGATACTGCACGGGGATGGGATCGAAGGAGATGGACTGCTGCTGGTCCGACTGGCAGGCCGAAAGGCCGAGCAGCAGCGCGGCGATGGAATACATCAGGTTTTTCATGGTCGTATTATTTGGCAGGTCGATGAATGCCCGGCCAAAATACGACAATGCCGCGGACAGCCGCACCGGCTGCTGCAGGGAGGTATTTGCCGAAAGGCGGAAGAGAGACAGAGTGACAGAGAGACGGGATGACAGAGGGAAGGAGGGACAGAGCGTTGGGGCTTATTGCGGTGTTGAGATGGCGGTAGCTCACTTTTCCGATAAATCGAAACAGGTGGTTCGCGACGATGGACAATGGACTATGGTCGATGGACTATCTATGATGCACGTCGTCACTGCCTGCCCCCGATTCTCGGGACAGGCTCCGAGTATCGGGTCGTCACGCGTCACGTTGTCACGTTGTCACCTTGTCCCGATTTTATCGCAACTTTGTTCGCAACAACCCGAGACCGATGTCGCACTTCGTTTCGCTCTGCACGGCCCTTTGTTTGCTTCTGTCGCTGCTTCCGCAAAATGGCGGGGCGCAGGAGCTGCGCACCAACGACAAGGGCGAGAAAATCATCGTCTATCCCGACGGCTCGTGGCGCTATTTCAACGATCCGCTGGGCAACAACACGCTCTACGACAAGGATGGCAATCCCATCCCGGTGGGGCAGCAGCCCCTGGCCGACCAGCCCACGGTGGCGGTGCCCGACCGCGCCGAGCTGCTAACCGAAGAGGCATACAAAAAGATCGTGGTGAACTGGCGCGACAAGCGGCGCATGCAGGCCGAGCTGGAGCGCCAGCTTGCCGAAGCCGACCAGGCGCGCAAGGAGGCGCGGCAGCGACTGGTGCTCGTGCGCTCGTCGGAGAAGGTGTCGCGCAAGGAAAGGAAAGAAGCCGAGCAGGCCTGGGAGGACGCCAACGCCCGCTATGAAGAGCTGGCCAGCCAGCTGCGCGGCGTGCGTGCCGAGGTGGCCGAGCTGGAGCGCCTCCTCAAGAGCGACCCGAAAAAGTGGCGTGCCTGGCTGGCCGAAGACGAGCGCAAGGCCCTCCCGCTCGACGACGGCGGCGACGACCGGCCCGCCATCAAGGTGTACGCCAAGTACGACCCGGAAAAAGACGTGATGCTCCACCCGCCCGCGCCCCCGTGCGAGCTGCTCTACGAGGGGCAGGATCGCGTGACGGGCACCCTGCGGCGCGACGTGGCGCCCATGCTCTTTTTCGCCCATACGCCCGAGGCGCTGCGCAACATCATGCGCGGCCGCAACTACCTCGAGGCGTGGGGCCGCCTGGCTGCCATCACGGGCGGCTATCGCTTCCTCGTGCTCGAGATTCGCGTGGCCAGCAAGGCCGCGCCCCAGGCATTCGGCCATTTGCCGAAAGGCAGCCGCCTCGACCTCGTCCTGCTCGATGGCAACATCATCCGGCTGGTCAACAACGTCACCGAGCGCGGCAAGTGGGACGACCAGAAGGAAGCCTGGGTCTATTCGCCTCAGTACAACATCGACGCGCAGACGGAAAGGAAACTGCGCAATGCCGAGGTGGACAAGGTGCGCATCTACTGGTCCACGGGCTACGACGATTACGAAGTGTTCGAGCTGGACTTCTTCCGGCACCAGTTCAACTGCCTGGATGGGAAAAGCCAGTGAATGGCGTGTGGTTTATGGTTTAAAGTTGAGTCCCCTGAAAAAAATGGTTGAGGGTTGAGGCTGATTCCGTGACGCGTGACGTCGTGACGACGTCCATCATAAATTGTCTTTCGTCTATCGTCCACTGTCTTTCGTCCATTGTCCATCGTCTTTCAACCCAAAAGCACATACCTATGAAATGGCACACCAGCATGGCAAGCCTCTTGTTCCTCATGCTTTTGTTGCTTCCGCAAACGGCACCCGCCGTGCGGCCCCATGCCGTGGGGAAGAACGTGGAGCTGCGGGCCGAGCGAACGGCCGAACTGGAGGCGCGCATGGAAAAGCACCGCAAGAAGTTGCAAAAGCGGCTGCTGCGGCTGAAGAAGAAGGTGGACAAGGTGCTGGCCCGGACCAGCTACGAGGAGGGCATCCGGCTGGCGCTGGTGCTGGTGCTGGTGGGCGTGCTCCTGCTCATTCTGGGGCTCTTTTTGCCCATCATCAAGTGGGCCGCCAACCTGCTGGTGTCGCTGGGCATACTGGTGCTCGTCGTGCTGCTCATTCTCTATCTGCTCGACGTGGTGGTGTGAGTCCGGCTCACTCCACCTGCCCCAGCAACACTTTGTACTCGTCGAAGGGGTGGTCGTCGGCCTTCATCTCGAACAGGTCGTTCGGATCGAAGTCGTAGCGGTGCTCGTTGGCCGAGCGGTCGAGCGCCTCGCGGGTGTGGCCCGTGCGCACTTCGAGCACGCCGTGCTGTAGCTGGGTCATGCGCCAGCGCCACGTCTGCTCCATGCGGTGCCAGATGGTTTGTTGCACCTCTTCGGGCGCCTGGGTGCTGCCGATGGTCTGCGCTTCCGCAAAAGCCGCGTCATCGCGCGCCAGCATCACCCCTTGCTTGATGATGAAGTAGGCGGTGTGTGCGAAGCCCTGGCCGTCGCTGGTGAGGTGGGCATAGCACGTGAGCTGGATGTCGGCTTCGTTCCGGATGAGCTCGGACCGATACGTCTTGCCGCCCCATTTGAGGTCCACCACGGCCAGCTCGTCGCCGCGCTCGAGCACCAGGTCGGCGATGCCGCGCACCCGTATCTCGGCGAAGGGGCCTTCGAGCCGCTGCTCGGTGGCCCGGACCCGCCATCCGCCGCGCCGCAGCATGTCGAGCAGGCGCCAGGCGGCGCGTGCCAGCGTGCGCCGCAGGGCCACGCGCTCGGCCATGCGGCCGAACTGGAGCAGCACCACGCCTTCCTGCCGCACCAGGCGCTCCAGCGTGCGTTCCAGCCAGCCTTCGAGCCGGGCCCGATCCCATTGCAGTACGTCCTTTTCCGAGAGCAGGTACTCGAACACGCGATGGGCCAGATTGCCCGCAAGGGTTGCCTCATCCACCACCTGGAAGAGGGGAGTGTCCTCCAGGCCAAGCCAGTGGCGGAACAGCCAGATGTGCGGGAAGTAGAAGAGCGCCTCGAGACTGGACAGCGACTCCACCTCGCGCCGTGGCGGGCATACGGGCCGGAAGTGCACGTAAGGCTCGGGCTGCGGCAGGGGCGCATGGTCGATCTCCACCCATTCCGGCACGCGGAAGCCGACGGCCTGCAGCAGGGGCGCGCAGCGGCCGCGCTGGTCGAGCCAGGCCGTGAACGGCGCCGTGTCTTCGAAGGTGGCTTCTATCTCGCTCCACAGCGGATAGGGCATGGTTTCCCTGCCGTCCACCTCGTCGGGGATGAGGAGCACCAGTCGGCGGCGCGCATACAGCACGGGCCGGTTGCGGTGGAAGATGTGGCGGGCATTGAGCTGGCGCGGCGTGAGGGGCGCCACTTCGCGGCGCGCCAGCCAGTCCCTTTCCTGGGGTGTCCACGGGTCGAAGAACCAGGTGGGCTCGAACTCGATGAAGTTCCACCAGCACACCTCGTCGGTCGGTCCTGTCAGCGCCCCCGGCGCCGACACCCAGGGCAGGTGGCCTGCCTCTTCGGGCTCGAAGGAGGCCGGCGCCGGCTCGAAGATGGTGCGCACGATGCGCTCCAGCTCGAGCGCCGTGATGTCGGGGCGCG
The DNA here is from genome assembly GCA_964401445.1 of uncultured Saprospiraceae bacterium. Classification (GTDB taxonomy): domain Bacteria; phylum Bacteroidota; class Bacteroidia; order Chitinophagales; family Saprospiraceae; genus WFYJ01. The sequence continues at coordinate 8,906 of CAYNYN010000008.1, forward strand.
GCCACATCTCCAGCAGCTCGACCACCTTGCGGGCCTGGCTGGCCAGCAGATAGAGGGAAGGGTAGCGGTTGGCCTGCTGGCGCAGCGTGCGGCGCGCCCATCGCTCGATATGGCTGTAGAGACCGCGCACCTCGCCCAGCGGCGCGCTGCCCTCGAGCGGGTAGCGCCGCCGCTCGAACCAGAACTGGAACGCGCGCCGGATGTCGTCGGTCAGGTGCGGTCTTTTCTCTTCCGTGGCCCGGAAGAAGGCGCCGATGGTGGCCTCCCACTCGGGCCCTTCGATGCCGGGGCGGCGCGACAGGTGGCGGGCGATGTGATGTGCCAGCTCGTCGTCGAGCGGCTTGACGGGCAGGCTGACGAACTCGAGGATGCGGTCGATCTGGACGGGCTCCCACAGGAACGCCTGCGCCAGCTTGAGCAGCTGCAGCGGCGGGCGCGCCAGCGAGCTCGACGGGATGCCCATGCCGGGGAAGCCCTCGCGCGCCAGCGCCGTATCGAGGGTACGGTCGTCGGCGGTGACCACCATCAGGGGCCTGAAGTGGTCGTTGTGCCGCATCAGCGCCGCCAGGAAGGCCGCCGCGTCGCGCGCATAGCGGCTGCGCCACACCAGCAGCGAGCCGTCGCCGCGGGCGGGGTGCTGGTCGCGTACGTCGGTGTCGCCGCGCAGGCGCGCCTGCAGCCGCCCCAGGTCGGTGTCGGCAGGCTGCACGGGCGGCGCGTCGGGCACGATGCGGTCCGACCAGCGCGCGAACAGGCGCCGCCAGCCGGGCGACAACAGCTCGAGCGGCTCGGCCAGGTGGATGCGCGCAAAGGGGGCCAGCCCTTCCCGCTCGACCACCGCACACACGTGCCGCAGCCGGTCGGCCGTGCCTGCCGGCAGGTCGAGCGTGGGCTCGTGGCGCCACTGCTGTTCCAGCTCGGCCAGCACGCGCAGCCGCTCGGGCATATCGGCTTCCGCCAAAAAGGACCAGCCCGCATCGACCAGCTCGTCGCGGCGGTCGAGCAGGTCGGCAGCCGTGGCCAGCGGGTCGGTGTGGAAGGAGGCGGCGAAAAAGACGTCGGGATGCTCGGCCACGTAGCGGTCCAGCAGGCGCCGCCAAACCGCGATGCGCAGGTGGCGGTTGTCGTCTTCGTGGCCGTCGAGGCCCACATACCGCTCCAGCCAGTGCAACAGCTGCCGCGGCCCGGCATACAAGGCGCCGGCCTCGCGATCCGCACGGGGCGCCACCACGTGGTCGTACTGCAAGCCGAAATGGAGATGTATTGCTGCCATGGGGCAAGGATAGGAGTTTTGGCGAAACGAGCGAAAGGCGCGTGCGGCAGATTGGTTTGTCACGCGCAATGGCGCTACGTCGCAACGAAACGCAACGCTTATTACAGGTGGAATCGGGTGAACCGGGTGAATCGGTGGAACCGGTTGAGCGTTGAGGGCTGAGGGTAACAACGTAACGCGTGACGCGTGACACCGTAACGACGTGGGTACCATCGTCCATCGTCTATCGTCCATCGTCCATCGACTCCTCCACAGCAAATCACACCTCTGCCGACAGCTGCTGCAGCAGATAGCGGTAGCGGTTGAAGACCGAGGATTTGCTGACGAAGCCCACGTATTTTCCGCGTTTCACCACGGGCAGGTTCCACGCGCCGGTGCGCTCGAATTTCTCCATGACTTTTTCCATGGGCTCGTCCAGCTCGATGGTGGCGGGCGGGGCGTGCATGAGGTCTTTGACGCGCACGCTGTCGTAGCGCGTGGTGTCGAACATGAGGTGGCGCACGTCGTCGAGCAGGATGACGCCGAGGAAGTTGCCGTCTTCGTCTACCACGGGGAAGACGTTGCGGCGCGAGTGGGCGATGACGCGCACGAACTCGCCCAGCGTCCAGTCGGGGCGCACCAGGCTGAAGTTGCGTTCCACCAGCTCGTCGAGCTGCATGTGTGCCAGCACGTGCTTGTCGCGTTCGTGGGCAGCCACGTAGACGCCGCGGTGCGCCAGCGGCTTGGTGACGATGCTGTAGGGCTCGAAGTACATGCACACGAAGTAGGACAGCGCCGAGACGATCATCAGGGGCACGAACAGCCCGTAGCCGCCCGTCATTTCGGCAATGAGAAAAATGGCCGAGAGGGGTGCCTTGTATACCCCACTCACCGCACCAGCCATGGCCAGCGCCACGAAGGTAGACACGCTCAGCTCGGCCAGGCCTGCGAGGTTGAGCCCATACGAAATGATGAATCCCGTCATGGCCCCCACAAACATGGTAGGGGCAAACTCTCCCCCGTTACCCCCCAATACGATGGTGAGCGCCGAGGAAATGCCTTTGGCCAGCAGCACCATCAACGCAAAGAGCAAGAGAAACCAATGGTTGTCAGAGAGGGAATAGAACGGAGAATGGGCCACCAATTCGTCGTATTCGCCAAACAGCAAGGCATTGATGGCGTCATAACCTTCGCCAAACAGGGGAGGCATCAGGTAGATGAGGCAGCCCAGCCCAATACCGCCAATGAGGAGCTTGCGCCAAAAGCTCAGCCGGGCAAATTCCGAGTTGTGAACTTGCCAAACTATCCAGAGGTGATAAGTGGCTACCAGGCCACACGCCAGTCCGATTAAAATGATGACTGGCAATTGTTCCAATTCCCACTGGTCGGTGTATAGAATGAAAAGCTGCTGGAAATGGAACACCCGGGCGACCACGGCCCCGCTGGCGGAGGCGATGAGCAGAGGAATGAAGGAATGGACCGATACGTTGCCGAGAATGACCTCGAAGGCGAAGATGACCGCGGCGATGGGACTGTTGAAGATGGAGGCCATGCCGCCAGCAGCACCACAGGCGAGGAAGAGGGTGCGGCGCTGCTGGTTGCTCTGCATGAATGCTCCCAGGTTGTAGCCGAGGGCCGCACCGGTACGAATGATTGGGGCTTCCAAACCTGCGGAACCGCCAAAGCCCACCGTGAGTGAAGAGCTGATTGCGTGGGCATACATCTCGTAAAAAGGCAGGCGAATGCGGTGGTGGGTGACCTGGTAGATCAGGTCGGGCAAGCCCACGGTGATGGGTTTGCGCAAGCCATAGCGCAGGTAGAGCCACGTGAGCAGGATGCCCACGATGGGCAAGACCACGAAGGCCAGCCGGGCCGAGGTCGGGTCGGGGCCATAGGCCCATTCGCGCAACCCTTCGATGGCGTGCTTCAGGATCACTGCCGCCAGGCCCGCCACCGCACCGATGCACATGGCCACCACGATCTCGTAGTTGCGGGGCGAGAGCGTCTGTTCCAGTCGCAGCAGCAAGCGATGCAACAGGGCCAGCGCGCGCGCCAGGCGGAAGGTCCACCAGCGTCTCAGGCGGGCGAGAAAGGTTGACCGTGAGTTGGAATCCATACCCTCGATGGTCAATGGCAATTTGGGAATCTGCGACAGCATTTCTGCACATCCGGAAAAACGCGACAAAGGTAGGGAGTCAGGAAACTTTCAAATTGTGAAATACCTCACCGGATTCCGAAATGCATCGCCCCCGCCGAAAAAGCGGGGTGCGGGGGCTTGGTGTGCGCCCGTGTGCTGCCCGAAAGCCCTATTTTGGCGCAAGCCAAAACCACGACATGCATCGCCAACAGCATCGGGGCCGCCATCCGTCCGACGACAAGCTCTTCGCTCCCGCCCAGTGGAAACGCCTGCGCCAGGCCGTGGGCGACCTGTCGTGGTTGCTGTCGCGCGACTACCCGCTCGATGCCTCGCTCAAGCTGGTGGGCGACCGCTACCGCCTCACGGCGCGCCAGCGCATGGCGGTGCGCCGCTGCGCCTGTTCCGACAAGGCGCTGGTGTGGCGCACCAGCCATCGGATCGGGGCCGACGTGCTCCGAGGCAAGACCTTGTGGGTGGACGGCCTCAACGTGCTCATCGGCATCGAGAGCGCGCTCTCGGGCGGACTGCTCTTTCTGGGACGCGACGGCTGCCTGCGCGACCTGGCCAGCGTGCACGGCACCTGGCGGCGCGTCGTGGAGACGCGTCAGGCCATCTACCTGCTCGGCCAGACACTCGGCGAGCTGGCGCCGGCACAGGTGCACATCCTGCTCGACAAGCCGGTGGGCAACTCGGGCCGCCTGCGCGGCTTCCTGCAGAAAGCCGCCCAGGAGCAGGGGTGGCCCTGGACCATCACCCTCGACCACAACCCCGACCGCCTGCTGGCTGCCGCCGCCGGGCCCGTAGCCACCTCCGACAGTCACATCCTCGACCAGGTGCAGGCGTGGGTGCACCTCATCGGCCACGTGGTGCAGCGGCACGTGCCCCAGGCCACCATCATCGACCTGCGTCCCGCTTGATACACATGGTTTTTTGGTGTAAATTGGCTGAGGCCGCAAGGCCCGTCCGATTGCTCACCAAATTTTACCAGCCATGATGAAGTACGTGATCCTGTCGGTGGCATGGGTGCTGCTCACCCCCTTCCCTTCGCTTGCGCAAAAGTCTGCCCTGAGCGCCGAAGAACAGGCCATCAAGGAAGTCATCGAGAACGAGACGCGCTATTTCTGGGCGCGCGATTACAAGAAATGGAAGAAATGCTGGGCCCACGAGCCCTGGATCGTATGGACGGTGGCCACGCGCGACGGCGTCAAGCAGTACCGCGGATGGGAGGCGTGGAGCAGTGCCGTCAAGGAGCTCTTCGAAGAAGATCCCGAGCCCAAGCCCTACGACGTCGTCAAGTCGAACTACATGTTCCACCTCTTCGGCAATGGCGCCTGGGTGACCTTCGATCAGGTGGCCGGCGGCAATGAGAGCGAGGAAGTACGGGTGCTCGAAAAGATCAACGGGCGCTGGCGCATCCTCATGGTGGAGGCCGTGTACAATGCCAACGAGAGCGCCGAAGGCATGACCACCTCTCAGCAATAGTCGAAAATACAGACACCTTCATCCGCACAGGCCTGCCCCCTCGCGGGGCGGGCCTTATTTTTGGCCGCAAATCGACTGCCCATGGTTCGCGACCTGCTCGACGGAATCTTTGCCTACCTGCGCGCCATTCGCATCATCGGCCGATTGGGCCTGTGGGGCTACGTGCTCATTCCCGGCCTGTTGAGCGTGCTGCTGGGCGCCGCCATCGTCTCGGCCGGCTGGGGGCTGAGCGACGACGTGGGGGGACTGCTCACCCGCTACTGGCCCTGGGAGTGGGGCAGTGGCGTGGTCGAGACGGTCGGGCAGGTGTTCGGTGGCCTGCTCATCGTCATCGGCGGGCTGCTGTTGTTCAAGCACCTCATCCTCATCATCTCGGGGCCCTTCATGAGTCCCCTTTCGGAAAAGGTGGAACGCTATCTGGCCGGCCGCGACGTGCCCATGGAGTTTTCCCTTGCGGAAATGCTGCGTCAGCTCGTGCGCGGCCTCGTGCTCGGCCTGCGCAATGCGCTGCTCGAGATCCTGCTCACCATACCGCTGCTGCTCATCGGCCTTATTCCGGTCTTCACGCCCTTCACCACCGCCCTCATCTTTCTGATCCAGTCGTACTACGCCGGCTTCGGCAACATGGACTTCACGCTCGAGCGCCACTACATGGTGGGCGGCAGTATCCGCTTCGTGCGCCGTCACCGCTGGCTGGCCATCGGCAATGGGGCGGTGTACCTGCTGTTGCTGCTCACGGGTCTGGGTTTCCTCGTGGCGCTGCCCATCGCTGTGGTGGCCGCGACGGTGGAGACGGTCAAGCGACTCGACGACTGAGGCCCACGCCCGTTTTTGCGCCTTTAAGGCTTTGTGTACCTTCGCTCCGTGTGGTCCGACCCGCTGACGCAGGGCGGCAACATGGCGCACCCGTGGGCGCCATTTGGCGAAAGCCCGAGCTGCTGCCCCTGCCGAGCCGACATGCCGACCCCACCCCGAGTGCAAACCCTTGACACGCTTATGGCCAAGAAAAAACGCCCCGCCTTTTCCTACGAGCAGGCCCTTGCCGAGCTGCAGGACATCGTCAAACAGCTCGAAGAAGGCACCACCAGCATGGACGAGCTGACCGATCGGCTGGCACGCGCCGAAGAGCTGATCCGCCTCTGCCAGGCGCACCTGCGCCAGGTGGAAGTGCAGGTGAACCATTTCCTCGATCGCACCGACGAGAA
>CAYNYN010000008.1:15081-18975 GCA_964401445.1 uncultured Saprospiraceae bacterium
ACATCACCCATTTTCAACCGCATAAATCACACCCGACGATGAACAAACGAATGACCATGACGTGGGCCATGCTGCTGATGGCCCTCATCGCGTGGGCGCAGACGCAGCCCCCGGCCACGCCTGCAGGCCCGCGCCTCGAATCGTACAAGCAGCGCAAGGCACTCGAAGCCCGATCGGTCGTGTCGCAGGTGCCTTTCGAATCGGTGGGCCCCACCGTGTTCAGCGGCCGCGTGGCCGACATCGACGTGTGGGAAGCGGATCCCACCCACTTCTACGTGGCCTATGCCTCGGGCGGCCTGTGGAAGACGGTGGACAACGGCATCTCCTTCACCCCGCTCTTCGACCACGAGGCCGTGATGACGCTGGGCGACATCGCCGTCGACTGGAAGCGGGGCGTCATCTGGGCCGGCACCGGCGAGGTGAACTCGAGCCGGTCGAGCTATGCCGGTGCGGGCATCTGGAAGAGCACCGACGACGGCAAGACGTGGCAGCACATGGGCCTGGGCGAAAGCCACCACATCGGCCGCATCGTGCTGCACCCCACCGACCCCAACACCCTGTGGGTGGCCGTGCTCGGCCATCTCTACTCGCCCAACGAGGAGCGCGGCGTGTACAAGACCACCGACGGTGGCAAGACCTGGAAGCAGGTGCTGTACGTCAACGAAAACGCTGGCGCCGTCGATCTGGTGATCGACCCTGCCGACCCCGACGTATTGTATGCGGCCACCTGGGAGCGCACGCGCCGCGCCTGGAACTTCGTGGAAAGCGGCGAAGGGTCGGGCATCTGGAAGAGCACCGACGGCGGCGAGACCTGGAAGCGCCTCAACACGCCGAAGAGCGGCTTCCCCACCGGCGAGGGCGTGGGCCGCATCGGGCTGGCACTGCACCGCCAGAAGGGCAAGACCATCGTGTATGCCGTGCTGGACAACTACTTCCGCCGGCCGGCGGAGGAGCCCGAGCCCGACGTGCTGACCAAGGAGATGCTGCGCACCATGTCGCGCGATGAGTTTCTCGGGCTGAAGAAGTACATGATCGAGCAGTACCTGCAGCGCTATCGCTTCCCCGAGGAGTACGACGTGGATACCGTCATCGAGCTGGTGCGCAAGGGCGAGATCGTGCCGAAGGACCTGGTGGACTACGTCGAGGACGCCAACAGCCTCCTGTTCGACACCGAAGTGATCGGCGCCGAAGTGTACCGGTCCGACAACGGCGGCCGCACCTGGAAGAAGCTCAACGAAGGCTACCTCGACAACGTGTTCAACAGCTACGGCTACTACTTTGGCCAGATCCGCGTGGCCGAGTGGGATCCCAACCGCATCTACATCATGGGCGTGCCCGTCCTGCGCTCCGACGACGGCGGCAAGACCTGGAAGAGCATCAACGGCGACAACGTGCACGTGGACCATCACGCCCTCTGGGTGGATCCCAAACGGAAGGGCCACCTCATCCTCGGCAATGACGGCGGCATCAACATCAGCTACGACGACGGCGAGCACTGGATCAAGTGCAACACGCCCGCCGTGGGCCAGTTCTACAGCGTCGCGCTCGACATGGAAAAGCCGTACAACATCTACGGCGGCCTGCAAGACAACGGCGTGTGGTACGGCCCCAGCACCTATCGCCACAGCACGCGCTGGCACGGCACGGGCGACTATCCCTACAAGATGCTGCTGGGCGGCGACGGCATGCAGGTGGCCGTCGATACGCGCGACAACAACACGGTCTATGCCGGTTTCCAGTTCGGCAACTACTTCCGCATCGACAAGCGCTCGGGGCGCCGCAAGTACATCACCCCGCGCCACAAGCTGGGCGAGCGTCCGTTGCGCTGGAACTGGGAAACGCCCATCCACCTGTCGGTGCACAACCAGGACATCCTGTACATGGGCGCCAACAAGCTGTTCCGCTCGCTCGACCGGGGCGACCACTTCGAGCCCATCTCCGACGACCTGACCAAGGGCGGCCGCAAGGGCGACGTGTCGTATGGCACCCTCACCTGCATCCACGAGTCGCCCCTGCGCTTCGGACTCATCTACGTGGGTTCCGACGACGGCCTCATCCACGTGACGCGCGACGGCGGCTATTCGTGGCAGCGCATCAGCGACAACCTGCCGCAGGACATGTGGGTGTCGTGCGTGCAGGCCTCGGCCCACGAAGAGGGGCGCGTCTATGCCTCGCTCAACGGCTACCGCTGGGACAACTTCGAACCCATGGTGTACGTGTCCAACGACTACGGCCAGACGTGGCAGCGCATCGGCACCGACCTGCCGCTCGAGCCCGTCAACGTCATCAAGGAAGATCCGAAAAACCCGGATGTGCTTTACGTAGGCACCGACCACGCGCTCTACGTCTCGCTCGACCGCGGCGCGTCGTTCATGCGCCTGGGCCAGGGCCTGCCTGACGTGGCCGTGCACGACCTGGCCGTGCATCCGCGCGACGCCGACCTGGTGGTGGCCACCCATGGCCGTTCGTTTTACAAGGGCTACGTGGGGCACGTGCAGCAGCTCACCGACTCGCTCATGGCCGAGCCGCTGCACGTCTTCCGCCTGGAAACGCTGCGCTACAGCGAGCGCTGGGGCAATGGCCCCGACTGGATGGAGCGTCGCGTGCCCGAGCTGACCATCCCCCTGTGGGCCGATGCCGCAGGAACGGTGCAGGTCACCATCCATGCCGGTGATCTGGCTGTCGCCAAACAAAACCTGGAAGTGCGCCGTGGCCTGAACTATCCCGAGATGGTGCTGGCCATCGATGCACAGCTGGCTTCCGACTACGAGGCCTGGCTCAACAAGGACCGCAAGGAAGACGAAGCGCCCATACGCGTCAAGCCCGCCGACGACGGCCGCATCTATTTGCGGCCCGGCAAGTACGAGGTTGTCGTCGAAAAAGACGGCATCACGCGACGCCAGACGCTCGTCATCAAGTGACACGGACGTTTGCGAGCCTTTCATAGGCTCGTAAACGTTTGGTGCATAACCGTTTCGGAGAGGAGTGAGGAGAGAAGAGTGAGGAGAGAATCGTTGCGTACCGTTGCGCCTTTGCGCCTTTGCGCGAGACAACCCTCAACCCTCAACCATTTTCAAACAAACCCAATGAAAATAGCACTGATCGGATACGGCAAGATGGGCCGGATGATCGAGCAGCTTGCGCAAAAACGCGGGCACGAGGTGGTGCTGCGCATCGGCAGCAGCAACCGGCACGAGCTGACGCCCGAGCGCCTGCGCACCGCCGACGTGGCCATCGAGTTCACCGGCCCCGATGCTGCATTCGACAACATCGTGCGCTGCATCGAGGCAGGGGTGCCCGTGGTGAGCGGCTCCACCGGCTGGCTCGACCGCATGGACGAGGTGCGCCGCCTCGTCACCGAACGTCGGGGCGCCTTTTTCTATGCCAGCAACTTCAGCAAGGGCGTGTGGCTGTTTATGCGCGCTGCCGAGATGCTGAGCCGATTGATGGCCCCTCACGACGAGTATCGCCCTGCCATCGAGGAGGTGCACCACGTCCACAAAAAGGATGCGCCCAGCGGCACGGCCATCACGCTGGCCGAGCGCGTGCTGCTGCACCTGGACTGCCTCACGGGCTGGACCACGGCCGGCGAAGACGGCAAGCTGTCCATACACGCGCGCCGCGAGGGCGAAGTGCCGGGCACCCATACCCTGCGTTTCGACTCGCCCATCGACAGCATCGAGCTGACGCACCGGGCCCACTCGCGCGAAGGCTTTGCCAGCGGCGCCCTCGACGCGGCCGAGTGGCTGGTGGGCCGCATCGGCTGCTTTGGCATGGACGACATGCTGGGAGTGAGTGCGTGAGGAGTGAGGAGAGAGGAGTGAGGAGAGAGGAGAGAAGCGTTGCGTACCGTTGCGCCTTTGCGTGAGACAACCCTCAACGAGTGAGACGGAG
>CAYNYN010000008.1:19075-24666 GCA_964401445.1 uncultured Saprospiraceae bacterium
TGAGGAGAGAAGAGAGAGGAGAGAAGCGTGGCGTGCCGTTGCGTCGTTGCGTGAGACAATCCTCAACGCTACACGCTCAACGCTCAACCGGTTTCACCGATTTCACCGATTCAACCGGTTTTACCCAACTCGGTGGCCCTCTGTGTGTGCTCGGTGAATCTCTGTGTAAGAAAAAGCTGCGCCTGAAAGCTCGCTATTCCGACAAATCGGAACAGGCTGCTCGCGACGATGGACGATAGACGATGGATACTCAAGTTTTACTCATAAAACATTGAAAATAAACTTTAAACACTAAACTATAAACCTTAAACTCAAACCCTCAACTCTCAACGCTACACACTCAACCATATGACTGAAACCACTTATCGCCCGGGCGAATGGGTATTGTACAAAAACAACCAGCTCATCGCGTTCAACAAGCCGCCCGCCCTGCCCGTACAGTCCGATCGTGAGGGCAACGTGTCGTTGCACGAGCTGGCCCAGGCCTATGTGAAGCATCCCCTGCACCTGATCCATCGCATCGACCGGCCCGCCTCGGGCGTGGTGCTCTTTGCCAAGAAGCAAAGCGCGCTGGTGCAACTCAACGAGCAGTTCCGTGAACGCAGGGTGCACAAGCGATACCTGGCCGTGGTAGGCAATCTGCCGCCAGCGCAGGAGGGCGAGCTGCGCCACTGGCTCAAGCGCAATGGCCGCATCAACAAGAGCTTCGTCGTGGAGCCCGACACGCCGGGGGCACGCGAGGCCGTGCTGCACTACAAGGTGCTGGGATCGAGCGACCGGTACCACCTTCTGGAAATCGACCTGGAGACGGGACGCCACCACCAGATCCGCGCCCAGCTGGCGGCCGTGGGCTGCCCGGTGAAGGGCGACGTGAAGTACGGGGCGCGGCGCGGCAACCCCGACCGGTCCATCCACCTGCACGCCTGGCAATTGGCTTTCGATCATCCGGTCTCGGGTGAGCGGGAGACCATCGTGGCGCCTTTGCCCGACGAGCCGCTGTGGAATTTCTTCAGAGATATGATCGACCAGACCGAATCAGAACCGGGCAAGCCGTGAGCCTGTCGGCTGGTTGTCATTTTCGTCACCGGAAGATGCCCCGGCGATGGCTACCTTGCGACCAAACCGATTGTGAGGAGAGAGGAGGGAGGAGAGAGGAGTGGAAAAATCGTGGCGTGCCGTTGCGACGTAGCGTCATCCCGCGCGACAACCCTCAACGCTGCACGCTCAACCCTCCACCATTCAGGGTACTCAAAACGCGAATTCATGAATAGTGTGCGACTGAAAGGAATGTTTCTGTGGTGCCTGATGCTGTTCGCATCGGTCGCTGCCCTGGCCCAGACGCGGCAGGTGACGCTCACCGGCACCGTGCGCGATGCCCAGTCGTGGGAGCCGCTGGCCGATGCCATCGTGCGCGTCGAGGGGCGCGAAGTGCGTACCGACGCCCAGGGTCGTTTCACGCTCAGCGTGGAAACCGGCTTGGCCGAGCTGAGCATCGGCATCGAGCACGACGGCTACTTGCCGCTGACGCGGGTGGAGCCGGTGCGCGACCAGATCGAGCTGGGCGAGGTGGCCCTCATGCCGGCCACCATGGAGGATGAAGAGGGTGCCGTGCCCCTGCTCGGCGGCGCCGACCTCGACGACAATGCCATGACCCAGGTGTCGGGCCTGCTGCACGCCTCTTCCGACCTGTTTGCGCGCACCTCGGCCTACGTGTTCGGCTTCTTGCGCTTCCGCATCCGCGGCTACGAGTCGGCCCATACGAACACCTGGTTCAACGGCGTGCCCGTCAACGACCCCGAGCTGGGCTGGGTGCCGTGGAGCCACTGGAGCGGCCTCAACGACGTGACGCGCAACCGCGAGTCGGTGATCGGGCTGCGTCCCGTCGATTTCGGCTTTGGCGGCATTGGCGGCGCCACCTCGATCGACACGCGGGCAGGCACCCAGCGCAAGCAGACGCGCTTCACCTATTCGCTGGGCAACACCAACTACACGCATCGCCTGATGGGTACCTGGAGCTCGGGCTACACGAAAAAGGGGTGGGCCTTCTCGCTCTCGGCATCGCATCGCTGGGCGCAGGAAGGCTACGTGCCGGGCACGTTCTACGACGCCTGGGCCTATTTCGCCTCGGTGGACAAAAAGCTGGGCAAAAACCACCTGCTCAACCTCACGGTCGTGGGTGCGCCCAACACGCGCGGCCGCAACAGCGCGGCAACCAAAGAGATGTTCGAACTGGCAGGCACCAACTACTACAACTCATACTGGGGCTACCAGAACGGCCGCAAGCGCAATTCGCGCATCGCGCGCACGCACCAGCCCATGGCCATCCTGCGGCACGACTGGACGCTGGGTGACGATGCCGCCATCACCACGGCCATCTCGTACCAGGCAGGCCGCAGCGGCAGCACCGCCCTCAACTGGTACGACGCGCGCGACCCCCGCCCCGACTACTACCGCCGTCTGCCCAGCTACGTGCAGAGCCAGCAGCGCGAGCTGGTGTACCAGAAGCTCAAGGAAAACGAAGCCTTGCGGCAAATCGACTGGAACTACCTCTACCAGGTCAACTACAACAGCCTGGAAACGGTGCACGACGTCGACGGCATCGCCGGCAACGACGTCACCGGCCTGCTGGCCAAATACATCGTCGAAGACCGCCGCTACGACAGCCAGCGCGCCAACATTTACACCAACTACCGCAAGCAGATCAACGAGCACATCGGCCTGCAGGGCGGTGCGGCCTTCCGCTGGTATCGCGGCCAGCACTTCAAAGCCGTGGACGACCTGCTGGGCGCCGACTTCTGGATCGACATCGACCGCTTTGCCGAGCGCGACTTCCCCGACAACCCCGATGCTCTGCAAAACGACCTGAACCGGCCCAACCGCCTGGTGCGCGAGGGCGACCGCTTCGGCTACGACTACGATGGCGACATTCGCATGGGCGAGGCCTGGCTGCAGTCTCAGTTCGAGTGGAGCCGCTTCGATGCCTTCGTGGCCGTGGAGTGGGGCCACACCGCCTTCTGGCGCACGGGCCACATGCGCAACGGCCGCTTCCCCGACAACTCGTTTGGCGAAAGCCCCAAAAAGCGCTTCACCACGGGCAGTGCCAAGGCCGGCATCACCTGGAAAATCAACGGCCGCAACTACCTGTTCGCCAACGGCCAGATGGGCACGCGTGCGCCCCTGTTCCGCAATGCCTACGTCTCGCCCCGCACGCGCGACCAGCTCGCCCCCGGCCTCAAGGTGGAGACCATCCGCGCCGGCGAGGTGGGCTACGTGCTGCGCGCACCCAACGTCAAGGCCAGCCTGACGGGCTACTTCACCGAGATCCTCGATCAGGTGCGCACCCGCTCGTTCTACCACGACGACCAGCAGAGCTTCGTCAACTACACGCTCTCGGGCATCGACCAGCGCCACCTGGGCGTAGAGTTTGCCGCAGAGGCCAAAGTCGTTGGCGGACTGACGGTGCAAGGCGTGGCTGCCCTCGGGCAGTACTACTACACCTCGCGGCCCACGGCCACCATCACCCAGGACAACGACGCCACCGTGCTCGTCGAAGGGCGCACGGTGTACATGAAGAACTTCTACGTGCCGGGCACGCCTCAGCGCGCCGCCACCCTGGGCCTCAACTACGAGGGCAAGGGCTACTGGTGGGTCAGCCTCAACCTCAACTACTTCGACGAGCTGTGGCTCGACTTCAACCCCGACCGGCGCACCGCCGCCGCCGTCGATGGCGTGGAGCCCGACTCGGACCTGTGGCGGGCCATCCTGTGGCAGGAAAAGGCACCTGCCGCCACCACGCTCGACTTCTTCGGCGGCAAGTCGTTCCGCTTCGGCAACTACTTCCTGAGGCTCAACCTCGGCATCGACAACATCCTCGATCGCCAGGACATCGTCAGCGGCGGCTACGAGCAGCTGCGCTTCGATTTCGAAACCAAGGACCCCGAAGTGTTCCCCACGCGCTACTACCATGCCTGGGGCCGCACCTATTTCCTCAACATCAGTTTCAACTGGTGATGCCTTTCGGCAAATGCCGCCCGCCGGCAGGCGCCGTTTGACGAAAGTCTGATGACTGTAAGACGATGGACGATAGACGATGGACGAGAGATTTACGTCGTCACTGCCTGCCCCGATGAAAATCGGGGGTGTCACGCCCTACAATTGCTGAAAAATCACAAACCAGTACCATGAAATACCTTCCTTCCGCTGTTTTTGCGCTGCTGATCCTCGTTTTCGCCGGCTGTGTGGACCTCGAGTTCGACGCGCCGCCCGCCGAAGGCGAAGACGTGCAGCTCACGCCCAACGCCACCATTGCCGAGCTGCGCGCCCTGCACACCATCGGCCAATTCGAAGAGGTGACGCAGGACTGGATCATCGAAGCCGTCGTCATCGCCGACGACCGCTCGGGCAACTTCTATCGCACCATCGTCGTGCAGGACGAAACGGGCGGCATCGATCTGCGCATCAACGCCACCGAGCTGTACAACGACTACCCCGTCGGCCGCAAGATCTACCTCAAGCCCAAAGGGCTGTGGCTGGGCGACTACAACGGGCAGTACCAGCTGGGCGGCGGCACCACCATCGACGCCAACGGCAACGAGGTGCTGGCCTTCATCGAGCCCGTGCTGCTCGACGACTACATCGTCAAGGGGCCCCGCAACCAGCCCGTCACGCCGCGCAAGCGCAAGATCACCGAGCTGACGTCGGCCGACCTCAGCACGCTCATCCAGCTCGACAGCGTGCAGTTCACCGCCGACGATGCCGGCCAGCCCTACGCCGATGCCATCAACCGCCTCTCGGTCAACCGCCTGGTGGAAGACTGCGACGGCAACGCCATCATCCTGCGCACCAGCGGCTATGCCGACTTTGCCGCCGAGCTCACACCGCAGGGCAACGGCTCGCTCACGGCCGTGTTCAGCATCTACCGCGACGACCTGCAGCTCTACATCCGCGACCTCGACGACGTGGACATGCAGGGCGAGCGCTGCGACACGGGCACCGGCACGGGCGGCGACCAGATCAGCATCGAAGAAATCCGCAACCTCTTCAACAGCGGGGCCACCGCCGCGCCTGACGGCAAATACATCCGCGGCGTGGTCATCTCCGACCGCGTCAACGGCAACATCCACCCGCAAAACCTCGTGCTGCAGGACGGCGAGTTCGGGGTGGTGGTGCGCTTCACCGAGGCCCACAGCTTCGACCTGGGCGAGGAGCTCGAGATCGACGTGTCAGGTCTGCAGCTCAACGAGTTCAACGGCCTGCTGCAGGTGAACAACGTCTTCCTCGACCGCGCCACGAGCAAGGGCACGGGCACGCTGCCTGCGCCGCGCGTGGCCACCGTGGCCGAGATCCTGGCCAACGCGGAGACGTGGGAGAGCACGCTCGTCAAGATCGAAAACGCCACGCTGAGCGGCGGCGCCACCTTCTCGGGCAACCGCACCCTGAGCGACGGCACCGGACAGATCATCCTGTACACGCGCTCGGCGGCCACCTTCGCCAACGAGCCGCTGCCCACGGGCACGGTCAACGTGACGGGCATCCTGGCCCAGTTCAACGACTACGAGATCACGATCCGCAACCTGGATGATATCGAGTGA
>CAYNYN010000009.1:0-7049 GCA_964401445.1 uncultured Saprospiraceae bacterium
CCGGTGCAATAAAACGCCCGCACGCTCCCGAAACACCGCCCTTTGCGCGTATCTTTGCAAAGCATCTTTTCACACTTCAAAAACGCGTTTTCGGAATGGCACTCAAACCCGGCGACAAGGCTCCTGCCTTCACCCTGCCCGACACAGAAAAGAACATGGTTTCGCTCGACGACTTCAAGGGCCAGAACGTCGTCTTGCTCTTTTTCCCGTTCGCCTTCACCAGTGTGTGCACCACCGAGCTGTGCACCATGCGCGACGACATTGCGACCTACCAGGGCCTCAACGCGCAGGTGCTGGCCGCCTCGGTCGATTCGCCTTTCTGTCTGGCGCGCTTCAAGGAAGACCAGAAGCTGAACTTCCCGCTGCTGTCCGACTTCAACAAGGAAGCGGCGCGCGCCTATGGCGCCCTGTACGAGGAGTTCGTGCTCGGCCTGAAAGGCGTGGCCAAGCGGTCGGCTTTCGTCATCGATGGCGAGGGCATCATCCGCTATGCCGAGGTGTTGGATAACGCCGGCGAGTTGCCGAACTTTGAAGCAGTGAAGCAGGCGCTTGCCTCTTTGCAGTAAATGAGCCACTTGCGCTTTTTTCGCATAACCCGGTGCACCATGACCAGTAGTAGCATTTTCCTTGCCGACGACGGGCTGGCGTTGGCCGCATACGGGCTTTTTGGCGAAAGCCAGCAGCCCGACGAGGAGGAGGTCGTCCTCGAAGACGTGGACGAGGACATCGGACAGGAGGCGCGGCTGGTGGTGTACAACGACGACGTCAACACCTTCGACTGGGTGATCCAGTGCTTCGTGGAGATCCTCGGTCACACCGTCGAGCAGGCCGAGCAGCTCTCCCTCATCATCCATTTCAAGGGCAAGGCCACCGTCAAGACCGACAGCTTCGAAGTGCTGCGGCCGCTGAAGGACGCCCTCGTCGATCGCGGCCTCTCGGCGGTCATCGAACGGTGAGCGGGCGTGTAGCGCCACGTTTTTTCCACTTGATTCCGCACCCGACCAGAGCTCATTGCTGTCCGATGGACGGATCGATGGCGCGTGCCCGGGCCAACCATTCCGCGGCTTTGGCCTCGTCGCCGGCATGGTGCCATGCCGTGGCCAGGTCGCGCATGATGGCGGCCGACTGGGGGGCCAGCTCCAGCGCTTTTTCGAACCACTCGATGGCCTTGTCGTTCTGGCCGGCTACGCCGTAGGCTACGCCCAGCAGGCGTGCCGTCTCGGCGTCGGTGGGGTCGAGCTGCCAGGCCCGCGTCAGGTATTGGATGGCCTTGTTCAGGTTGCCTTCCTTTTCTCCGGCATGCTTGCCCGCTTCGCGCAGCGCGCGCGCCAGGTTGTTTTTCCCGTCGGCAAAGTCGGGATAGAGCCTGAGGGCCGTCTCGTATTGTTCGATGGCTTTCTCGTATTCGCCCAGGTAGAAATAGGCGTTGCCCAGCAGCAGGTAGGCATTGTGGTAGTAGGGATAGATGGCTATGGCGGCTTCGAGATGGCTGATGGCTTCGCGCAGCATCTGCTCGCGGCGCGCCTCGTTTTCGGGCTTGATGGCCTCGTCGATGAGGGCGCCGCCGGCGGCGTTGCGCACCTTGGCGCTGTTGGGCGAGACGGCCACGTCGTGGGTGAAGAGCGTGAAGTTGTCTTTCCACACGGCGTTGCGCGTCACCGTGC
Source organism: uncultured Saprospiraceae bacterium (assembly GCA_964401445.1). Lineage (GTDB taxonomy): Bacteria > Bacteroidota > Bacteroidia > Chitinophagales > Saprospiraceae > WFYJ01. The sequence continues at coordinate 1,665 of CAYNYN010000009.1, forward strand.
GCACGCCGTAGAGCAGCAGGATGGCCAGCGTCACGCCCCACACGCGGTAGAGCTGTCGGTAGGCGGTCGGCAGGCCGCCGGCCTGCCAGCGGGCCCCCTTCCATGCCAGCCAGCCCAGCACCCACGCAAAGCCCACCGACGGCATGAAGAGGAAGCGCTCCGACATGTTGGTGCCCACGGGGAAGACGATGTTCGACACGATGCTCAGCGTGATGAGGTAGTACCACACGCCGAAGCTCATGGGCTCCTTGCGGCGCAGGCCGCGCAGGCCCCACCACAGCAGCGCGGCATAGAGCACCAGGCTGGCAATGACGCGCCCGTCGCCGAAGGTCATCACGGGGATGTGGCGAGGGTAGTAGTCGTGCGTGAGGGGGTGCGGAAAGACGAGCAGCCGCACGTATTCGCCCAGCGTGTAGAGGATGGTGGCCCAGCGCTCGCCCGCGGTGAAGGGCACCACGCTGCCGTCTTCGAGGATCTTCAGGAAGGGGTTGTTCATCAGGTCGCGCGGCGGCTCGCCCAGCGACCAGCCCAGCACCTGGCCGCGCAGCCACAGAAAGAGGGCTGCCGCGCCCAGCAGGGGCAGCGTGTGGCGGAGGGCCTGCATGGGGCGCGCGCCGCCGAAGTACCACAGCATGAGCGGCACGACGGCCAGGAAGGTGATGGCGTTCTCTTTCGACAGCAGGCCGAGGAAGAAGGCGAGGGCCGCCAGCGCCGGCCACAGCCAGCCTTTTTGGCGCAAGCCGCGCCACACGCACAGCGCCGCCACCGTGGCGCCCAGCAGGCTCATGATCTCGTCGCGCCCCTTGATGTTGGCCACCACCTCGGTATGGACGGGATGGGCCGTGAAGAGGAGGGCGCCCACCAGCGCGATGAAGCGGGCGCGGGCATCGCTGCGCCGCGGGTCGTTGCCGGGCGACAGCAGCGTGAGCATGAGCCACCACACGGCCACGCACGTCAGGCCGTACCAGATGAGGTTGCCCAGATGCCCCACCCAGGGCCTGGCGCCAAACAGCTCCACGCCGATGGCGAACATGACGGGCGTGAGGGGGCGGTAACGGCCGCCGGCCACCAGGCGCTCCTTGCCTTCCACCTTGAAAAAGCCGCGAAAGGTGTCGTAGCGCAGCAGCTCGTCGATGCCTTCCACGCCCTGCATCGTGAAGGCGTTGTCGTAGATCACGATGGCGTCGTCCTGGGTGTAGCCGTGGGTCAGCGTGTTGGCGTAGAGCAGGAAAGCGAAGCCGAACAGCAGCAGCGCCACCACCTGCGGGCGCTGCATCCATCGAGGCTCGCCGGCCAGCGTCAGGCCGGCAGATTGCTTGCGCTTCTTCGTGCTTTTCTTTTTTGCCATGAGCAAAAGGGATGTGCGGCAACGAACATACGAAACCCCGCTCAATCGCTTGGCTGCACCACCACGTGGGGCACGGCGTTAAGATCCCAGTCGATCACCAGGCCCTGCGCCAGCCGGCGGGCCACCTCGGCGCCGTAGAGGTATTCACACAGGTAGAGGGCAGCCTCGAACGAGCGCGCCCCGCCGGCCGAGGTGATGTACTTGCCGTCGTGCACGAACCAGACGCCTTCGCGCACGTCGAGCTGGGGAAACATTTCGCGGAAGCGGGGGATGTCGGAGGGGAAAGTGGTGCAGGCCACGCTGTCGAGCAGTCCGGCTTTCGCCAAAACGAAAGCACCGTCGCAGTGGGAGGTGACGAACTGCGCCGTTTGGGCCGTGCGGCGCACCCAGCCGATCATGGCCGTGTCTTCGAGGTCGGTGTCGAGGTGGTGCAGGGCGCTGGGCACCACGAGGATGTCGATGCGGGGCAGGCTGTCGGTGAGGTAATTGAAATCGGGCAGGATGCGCAGCCCTTCGAAGGTGGTGACGGGGGCGTGCGTGTTGGCCACCGTGAAGACCTCCATGGGGCGGATGCCGTCGCGAAAGCGCGTGTGCTGGAAGATGTCGTAGGGCGCCGTCAGCTCGGTGTTGTACACGCCGTCCATGATGAGAAAGGCCACGTGGTACCACTCGTCGTGCAGCGCGGGCGGCGCGGTCGGGGCAGGGGCCTGCCGGCAACTGCCCGGCAGGAAGGGAAGCAGGACAAGAAAAAGCGGCCATAAGGAACGGTGGGGCGACATGACAATGATTTTGATCATCGGAGTGGGCCGGTAAAGTTCAGCCATGTCATTGACAATCCAGTGACAATCGGGCCGAAATGCGCCCCTAATTTTGCTGCCGACCAAAACACGGCTCATGCTCGAAGGGTACCACATACTCACCGTCACACATCGCGACACCGATCTGGCGCGCATCCGGCACTACATCGTGCCGGGCGAGGGTGAGGCCCTGCGCCAGCGGCTCGAGTCCCTGAAAACCGATTTGTCGCTCGACGAGCTGATGTACGTGGCTACCTGCAACCGCGTGATGTACGTGTTCCACACCACGCAGGCGGTGGACGCCGACTTCCGCCAGCGCTTTTTTGCACACGTCAACCCTGAACTGGATGCGGGAGCCGTAGGGGCCGTGCGCCACTATGCGGGTCTCGATGCGGTGCGTCACTTCTTCCGCGTGGCGGCTTCCATCGAGTCGCTGGTGGTCGGCGAGCGCGAGATCCTGCGCCAGCTGCGCGAGGCCTATGCCCGCTGCAAGGAGTGGGGCCTGACCGGCGATGCGCTGCGCCTGCTCGAGCGCTTCGGCGTGGTGGCCGCCAAAGACGTGTATGCGCGCACCCGCATCGGCGAGAAGCCGGTGTCGGTGGTGTCGCTGGCCGTACAAGAGATGCGCCGGCACCACCTGCCGCAGGATGCCCGCATCCTGATGATCGGCGCCGGCCAGACCAATACGCTCGTCGGCAAATTCCTGAAGAAGTACGGCTACATGCGCGTCACCGTAGCCAACCGCACCTTGGCGCGCGCGCAGGAGCTGGCCGACAAGGTAGGCGGACGTGCGCTCGCGCTCGAGGCGCTGGCCACCTACGACGAAGGGTTCGACTGCCTGATCGTGTGCACGGGAGCCACCGAGCCCGTCGTCACGGCCGACCTCTATGGCCGCCTGCTGCAGGGCGAGACCGGCCAAAAAGTGGTGGTCGATCTCTCCATTCCCCACAACGTGGCGCCCGAAGTGGGCAGCCGCCCCGACGTGCACTACATCGAGATCGAAGGGCTGCGCCGCCTGGCCGCAGAAAACCTGGCCTTCCGCGAGCAGGAGGTGCAACGCGCCGAAGCCCTGCTCGAAACGCATATCGCCGAGTTTCCGCAGGTGTGCCGCCAGCGCGAGCTGGAGCGCGCCATGAGCCGCATCCCGCAGGAGGTGCGCGCCGTCAAGCAGAAAGCACTCGAAGAGGTGTTTCACAAGGATCTCGCCCGCCTCGACGAGGAGGAGCGCGCCCTCGTCCAGCGCATGCTCGACTACATGGAGAAGAAGTGTATCGGCATCCCGATGCGCGTGGCGCGCGAGACGCTGACCTCGCTTTGATCCTTTTCCCCTTTTCCGTCGTTTGCTCCAAAGCAGCCCCTGCTGGCGCGCTGCATGCCGCGCCATGCCGCAGCGGCGCAATGCTTGTTCCCGGCTTGCGCCAAAGGCGCTATCGGGCTGTCGTCCATGGTCGATTGTCCGGCGTCCAGCGTCCGAGCCGTAACTTTGCACCCCTATGTACACCAGACACGACCTGCAGGATACGATCGTAGCCGTGGCCACGCCGCCGGGTGAAGGGGCCATCGGCGTGGTGCGCCTCTCGGGCCCGAAGGCCGTCGCCATCGCCGATGCGCTGTTTCGCGGCAAGCGGCTGGCCGACCAGCCTTCCCACACCTTGCACTACGGCACCCTGCGCGAGGGCGACCGCATCGTCGACGAGGTGGTGGTGAGCCTGTTCCGGGCGCCGCGCTCCTACACCGGCGAAGACGTGGTCGAGTTTTCGTGTCACGGCTCGCCCTGGATCCTGCAGCGCGTCGTCGAGCTGTGCGTGGCGCAGGGCGCGCGCCTGGCGCGGCCGGGCGAGTTCACGCTGCGCGCGTTCCTCAACGGACGCATGGACCTGAGCCAGGCCGAGGCCGTGGCCGACCTCATCGCCGCCCAGAGCGAGCAGGCCCACGACCTGGCCATGAAGCAGATGCGCGGTGGCTTCAGCAAGCAGATCCGCGCCCTGCGCGAAGAGCTGATCCACTTCGCCAGCCTCATCGAGCTGGAGCTCGACTTCGGCGAGGAGGATGTGGAGTTTGCCGACAGGCGGCAGCTGCTGGAGCTGGTGGCCCGCATCCGCGGCCTCGTGCAGCGACTCATGGACTCGTTCCGCCTGGGCAACGCCATCCGGCGGGGCGTGCCCACGGTGCTGGCCGGCCGTCCCAATGCCGGCAAGTCCACCCTGCTCAACGCCCTGTTGCGCGAGGAGCGCGCCATCGTCAGCGACATTGCCGGCACCACGCGCGACACCATCGAAGAGGTGCACAACATTCGCGGCATCGCCTTCCGGCTCATCGACACGGCGGGCATCCGCGAGGCGCGCGACCAGATCGAAGCCATCGGCGTGCAGAAGACGCTCGAAAAGATCCGGCAGTCGAACGTGCTGGTCTATGTGTTCGATGCGTCCAGCCTTTCGGCAAATGAAGTGGCGGCCGACGTGGAGCGCCTCCATGCCGACGGGCTCGAGATCGTGGCCGTGATGAACAAGACCGACCTGGTGCCCGGACGCCGCCCCGACGATTTCGCCACGCCGCTGCTGCCTGCCGATCGCATCGTCCCCGTCTCGGCAAAGGCCGGCACCGGCATCGACCAGCTCGAAGACAAGCTGTTCGCGCTGGTGACGGGCGGGCGCCTCCGCCTCGAAGACACGGTGGTGACCAACGCGCGCCACTACGAGGCCCTGCGTCGCACCGACGAAGCCCTGGCCGCCGTCGAACGCGGCATGGCCGAAGGCATCCCTTCCGACCTCGTGGCGCTCGACATCCGCCAGGCCATCATGCATCTGGGCGAGATCACGGGCGAGGTGACGGTGGACGACCTGCTCGACAACATTTTCTCCAACTTCTGCATCGGCAAATGAGCAAGCGCCTGTGGGCCTGTCTCCGCTGCCCTGCAGGCGTTACCTCGTTTCATTTTCGTCCCGGCTTTTGCCGGTCCAGATGCCAGCGCAAGGGGTTGTCGGCAATGTATTGGCGGATGCGTTTCAGGGATCGTTCGTCCCGGATGATGTGTTCGTAGTAATTGCGTTGCCACAGCCGTTTGTGGAATGGTGCCCAACCCGCATTTTTTACCTGGCGTATGTATTCGTTCGTGCTCATCGTCTTGAACCATTGGACGATTTGCGGCAGGGGCGCACCCGGGCGGGTGCGTCGTTCTGTTTCGCGCGCGTGCTGTTGGCCATCGGGGCGGACGTGTGGGGCGTTTTCATCGGGGCGGAC
>CAYNYN010000009.1:7149-24628 GCA_964401445.1 uncultured Saprospiraceae bacterium
GTTGGGCGTTTTCATCGGGGCGGACACGGAGGTCCGCCCCTACGGTGGGGGGGATGATGATGATGCCGTGGATGTGGTTGGGCATGACGACGAATGCGTCGGTGCGCACATGGGGGAATTTGTTGTTCAATTCGTTCCACCATCGATGCACCATGCGTCCTGCCTCGTTCAGAACCATTTTTCCATCCACCACCTCGCCGAACAGGCAGGCGCGGTTTTGTGTGCATATGGTCAGGAAATAGGCGCCCGGTTGGGCATAATCGTACCCTTTCAGGCGGATGCTGCGCCGATGGTGTTTTTTCGGGTCGTACGGCATGATGAGGTGTTTTTTCCCTTTGTGGCCCACCGCTCGCCATTCATGTCTGTCGTGCCCTCCAGGATATTTCCAGACTGGTGAAACGGCCATCTCGACCTCGTTGCGTTGCAGGGCATCCACCATCCAATCACCTTCTCTTCCCCTTGTTGCGCTTGTAGTCCATGAAGACGAAGGAGCCGAGGCCGTCGAGGCCCGAGTAGAAGGCCTTGCCGTTGTTGGCGCGCGTGAACTGGTCGACGAAGCGCACCAGCCAGGGGTCGCGCGCGATCATGAAGGTGGTGATGGGGATGCCCAGCTTGCGGCAGCGCACGGCCAGGCTCATGGTGCGGTTGATGATCTTGCGGTCGAGGCCGAAGCTGTTCTGGTAGTAGCGCTTGCCGATCTTGATGCAGGTGGGCTTGCCGTCGGTGATCATGAAGATCTGCTTGTTGGGGTTGCGGCGGCGGCGCAGCAGATCGAGCGCCAGCTCGAGGCCGGCCACGGTGTTGGTGTGGTAGGGACCCACTTCGAGGTAGGGCAGGTCCTTGATCTCGACGGGCCAGGCGTCGTTGCCGAAGACGATGATGTCGAGCGTGTCTTTGGGGTAGCGCGTGGTGATGAGCTCGGCCAGCGCCATGGCTACTTTCTTGGCTGGCGTGATGCGGTCTTCGCCGTAGAGGATCATCGAGTGCGAGATGTCGATCATCAGCACGGTGCTGGTCTGCGTGTCGTAGAACGTCTCGCGCACCTCCAGGTCGTCGGGGGTGAGGCGGAACTCGTCGATGCCGTGGTTGATCTGGGCGTTGCGCAGCGATTCGGATACGGCGAGATGTTCGAGGCTGTCGCCAAACTGCCAGGGGCGCAGCTCGCTGGTGAACTCGTCGCCCTTGCCGCCCTGTTTCGTCTTGTGGTCGCCGCTGCGGGCTTTTTTCAGGTCGCTGAAGATGTCTTCGAGGGCGCTGCGGCGCAGGGCCAGCTCCAGCTTGGCCGAAGGCACGAAGCCCGCGCGCCCCTCCTGTTCCCGCAGGTAGCCGCGTGCCTTGAGCTCTTCGATGAAGTCGGCCATGCCGTAGTCGTCCGACGTCAGGCCGTACTGCTGGTCGAGCTGCGTGAGCCACGACAGCGCCTCGGCCACGTCGCCGGCCGTGTAGAGCAACAGCTCCTGGAAGAGCTTGAACAGGTCGTCGAAAAGGGTGCGCCCCTCTCCGGGTTCGAATTTGCGAAAGCGCCAGCCGAGCATGAGATCAGGTTTAGCGTTGAATCTTTTTGCAAAATGGTTGAGGGTTGAGCGTGTAGCGTTGAGGGTTTTTTCAAAGAGGAATCGAGGATGCGAGGAACCGAGGAACCGATTTCACCAGATGCTGTGCTCACTTTTCACACCTCCTCTCCTTCTCTCTGTCTCTCCGTCTCATTGGTTGAGCGTGTAGCGTTGAGGGCTTCTCTCCTCACTCCTCACTCCTCTCTCCTCACTCAGTCATCCCTTATTCGCCAGCTGCCCGCAGGCCGCGTCGATGTCTTTGCCGCGGCTGCGGCGGACGGTGACCATGACGCCGTGTTTCCTGAGTCTTCGGGCGAAGGCGTCGATCTGGTCTTCGGGCGATTTGGTGAAGGACACGCCTTCCACGGGGTTGTACTCGATGATGTTGACGCGCACGGGGAAGCGGCGGCAGAGCCGGGCCAGGCGGTCGGCATCTTCGAGCTGGTCGTTGAAGCCTGCGAAGGCGATATATTCGTAGCTGATGCGGTTGTGCGTCTTGCGCCAGAAGTATTCGAGGGCGTCCATCAGCACGGCCAGGTTGTTCTGCTCGTTGATGGGCATGATCTGGTTGCGCTTTTCGTCGTCGGCGGCGTGGAGCGAGAGGGCCAGGTTGAAGCGGGCGCCGTCGTCGGCCAGCTGCCGGATCATTTTGGCGATGCCGGCCGTGCTCACCGTGATGCGGCGCGGCGAAAAGTTGAGGCCCTTGGGATCGCTGATCAGCTCGATGCTGCGCCACACGTTGCGGTAGGCCAGCAGCGGCTCGCCCATGCCCATGTACACGACGTTGGTCAGCGGATGGCCGAAGTGCTCCAGCGCCTGCTGGTTGACCAGCCAGAACTGGTCGAAGATCTCGCCCGGCTCGAGGTTGCGCACGCGCTTCATCTGGCCCGTCGCGCAAAACTTGCACGTGAGGCTGCAGCCCACCTGCGAGGAGACGCACACGGTGAAGCGCTTGTCTTCGGGCACGGGGATCAGCACCGACTCGATCAGGTGGCCGTCGTAGAGGCGGAAGCGCGTCTTGATGGTGCCGTCGAGGCTGCGCTGCACCTTGTCCACCTCGATGGGGCGCAGGGCGAAGCGCTCGGCCAGCGTCTGGCGCAGGCCTTTCGGCAAATCGGTCATCGCCTCGAAGCTGCGCGCCCCTTTGGTCCACAGCCACGAATAGATCTGGCGGGCACGGAAGCGCGGCTGCCCCAGTTCCTTGACGACCGACTCGAGCTCCTCGAGCGACAAGCGGCGGATGTCCGTAAGGTCAGATTTTGAAACCATTGTGCAAAGATAGCTTGCGTAAGGACGGCGCGAAGTGGGGATGGTGCGGCCGAGGCATTTTTCCTACCTTGCGGCCGATTTTTTGCAACCCCATTCAACCGGATCCCTTCCAAAAGGCTTTTCACTCACTACACGGCCCGAAAGCCGGCAGAAGGGTAACGCTTTGTCCGGCGCGATGGCCTAACGATCACGACAAAAAATTTCGTCACCAAGACATTTTGCACTCATGGGTAAAGTAAGAGCTGCGATCACGGGCGTGCATGGCTGGGTACCCGAAGACGTACTCACCAACGCCGATCTCGAAAAAATGGTGGACACCAACGACGAGTGGATCCGCACGCGCACCGGCATCCAGGAACGCCGCATCCTCAAGGAGCCCAACACCGGCTCGTCCGACCTGGGCGCCCGTGCCGTCAAGGGCCTGCTCGAAAAAACCGGCACCTCGCCCGACGAGGTGGACTTCATCATCTGCTCCACCGCCACGCCCGACATGATGTTTCCCGATACGGCCAACATCATCGCCGACAAGGTGGGCATCAAGAACGCCTTCGCCTTCGAGGTCAACGCGGCCTGCTCGGGCTTCCTCACCGCCCTGCTCACCGCCGCCAAGTACGTCGAGGCCGGCATGTACAAAAAGGTGGTCGTCGTGGGTGCCGACAAGATGTCGTCCATCGTCGACTACACCGACCGCTCCACCTGCATCCTCTTCGGCGACGCCTCGGCAGCCGTACTGCTCGAGCCCGTGCCCGTCGAGGAAAACGTGGGCGTCATGGATGCCGTGATGCGCAGCGATGGCTCGGGCCGCGAGTACCTCTACCTCAAGGGGGGCGGCTCGCTGCATCCCGCCTCGCACGAGACGGTCGACAAGAAGTGGCACTACATCTACCAGGACGGACGCCCCGTCTTCAAGGCCGCCGTGCAGGGCATGGCCGAGGTGGTGCAGGAGGTGATGCGCCGCAACGGCCTCGCACCTTCCGACGTGGACTGGGTGGTGCCGCACCAGGCCAACCGCCGCATCATCGAGGCCGTGGCCAACATGATGGACTTCCCCCTCGAACGCGTCATGATCAACATCCACAAGTACGGCAACACCACCACCGCCACCATCCCCCTGTGCCTGTGGGAGTGGGAGCACCAGCTCAAGAAGGGCGACAACCTCATCCTCACCGCATTCGGCGGGGGCTTCACCTGGGGCGCCGTGTGGGTCAAGTGGGCCTACGACGGCGGAAAATGAGCCGACGCGCGACCTGAGGCCGTGGTGCGTTTGGGCCGGCCGCTGCTTTCCTGCTGAAATAGTGGGGCCAATGAGCTATTTTTGCGGCGCCTTTCGGCAAACGGCGCCCTGGGTGCCGTGTTATTGTTGTTTAAACGATTGAAAGTCAATGGCAACTACTTCCGACATCCGCAACGGCATGTGCATCGAGCTGAACGGCGACATCTACCAGATCGTCGAGTTTCAGCACGTCAAGCCCGGCAAGGGCAACGCCTTCGTGCGCACCAAGCTCAAGAGCGTGACCACGGGGCGCGTGCTCGACCACACCATCCCGGCCGGTCACAAGGTCAACGACGTGCGCGTCGAGCGCCGCAAGTATCAGTTCCTCTACAAGGACGACATGGGGTTCCACTTCATGAATACGGAAACCTACGACCAGATCGCGCTGCAGGAGAGCATGGTCGATCGCCCCGACCTGCTCAAGGAGGGTGAAATGGTCGATATCCTCTTCCACGCTGCCGAGGAGATCCCTCTGGCCATGGAGATGCCGCAAAACGTCGTGCTCGAAGTGACCTATACCGAGCCCGGCGTCAAGGGCGACACGGCGACCAACACCCTCAAGCCCGCCACCGTGGAGACGGGCGCCGAGGTGCGCGTGCCGCTCTTCATCAACACAGGCGACAAGATCCGCGTCGATACGCGCACGGGTGCCTACATCGAACGCGTAAAGGAGTGACCGTTTGGTCCAGGAAATTTGGGGTAGCCCGCTACATGGGCTACCCCTCTGCTTTTCCCGCGTACCTATCCATTCGCACGCTTTCCCCCGAAGACCATTCGTCGAAACACCTCTTCCGTCCGTAGGGCGGGATCGGGCATCCCGCTGGCGTGCCTTACCTTTGCGAGGCTCGTATCGGTGCCTCGGTGCACCGCGCGCCATCAAACAAACTGAATAACCACACTTTGCGATGATGACATTCAAGGAAATCCAGGAGCTCATCAAGCAGCTCAACCGCAGCAAGCTGGCCGAGTTTCGTCTGAAAAACGGCGAATTCGAGCTGACCATCCGCACGCAGGAGTACTACAAGGCCAAGAGTGCCCCGACTGCTCAAGCGCCGGCGCCGGCCGTAGTGCCCATGCCCGCGCCCGTGATGGCCGCACCTGCAGCCCCGCCGGCCCCTGCGGCTGCTCCTGCCGAGCCCGCGGCCCCCGCCGAGGCCGAGGAAAAGGCTGGCAAGCCCGTCGAAGAGGACACCAGCCGCTACGTGGAGATCCGCTCGCCCATGGTCGGCACGTTCTACCGCTCGCCTGCGCCCGACAAGCCGCCTTTCGTCAAGGTGGGCGACCGTGTGGAAAAGGGACAGGTGGTCTGCATCATCGAGGCCATGAAGCTGTTCAACGAGATCGAGTCCGAGGTCTCGGGTACCATCGTGAAAGTATGTGTGGAAGATGCCACGCCGGTCGAGTACGACCAGGTGCTGTTCCTCGTCGATCCGGCAGGATGAGGCCCTCGGGAGCCGGTGTGACCACTCGCCCCGGGCTTTTGCGCAAGCAAAAGCAGGCGGCTTGATTTGGCGAAAGCCTTCACTTGCGGGGTAGCAGGATGACGGCAGCCGCGACCGGCTGCGCTCTTGTCGTGGTGCCCCATTCATCAAAGCAGAGCTGTATGTTCGACAAAATACTCATAGCCAACAGAGGGGAGATCGCGCTGCGCATCATACGCACGTGCCGCGAGATGGGCATCAAGACGGTAGCCGTCTTCTCGACGGCCGATCGCGACAGCCTCCACGTGCGCTTTGCCGACGAAGCGGTGTGCATTGGCCCGGCCTCTTCTTCGGAATCGTATCTGAGCATCCCCCGCATTATGGCGGCGGCCGAGATCACCAATGCCGATGCCATCCACCCCGGCTATGGCTTCCTTGCGGAAAATGCCGACTTCGCCGAGGTGTGTGAGCAGTACGGCATCAAGTTCATCGGCCCGACGCCCGAGCAGATCCGAAAGATGGGTGACAAGGTGACGGCCAAGGAGACCATGATCAAGGCGGGTGTGCCGGTGGTGCCCGGCTCGGGCGGCCTGGTCAAGAACCTCAAGGATGGCCTCAAGGTGGCCGACAAGGTGGGCTACCCCGTCATCCTCAAGGCTACGGCCGGCGGCGGCGGCAAGGGCATGCGCATCGTATGGGAAAAGAGCGACTTCGAGCGGCAGTGGGAGATGGCGCGCCAGGAGGCCAAGGCAGCCTTCGGCAACGACGGCATCTACATCGAAAAGTTCATCGAAGAGCCGCGCCACATCGAGATCCAGATCGCGGGCGACCAGTTCGGCACGGTCTGCCACCTGTCCGAGCGCGAGTGCTCCATCCAGCGCCGCCACCAGAAGCTGGTCGAGGAAAGCCCCTCGCCCTTCATGACCGACGAGCTGCGCGAAGCCATGGGGCAGGCAGCCATCAAGGCCGGCCAGGCCATCAACTACGAAGGGGTGGGCACGGTCGAGTTCCTGGTGGACAAGCACCGCAACTTCTACTTCATGGAGATGAACACCCGCATCCAGGTGGAGCATCCCGTGACGGAAGAGGTGATCGAACACGACCTGATCAAGGAGCAGATCAAGATAGCGGCGGGTGTGCCCATCTCGGGCAAGAACTACTATCCCACGATGCATGCCATCGAGTGCCGCATCAACGCCGAAGATCCGTACAACGACTTCCGCCCCAGCCCGGGCAAGATCACGTCGTTCCACAGCCCCAAGGGGCACGGCGTGCGCGTGGATACGCACGTGTATGCCGGCTACGTGATCCCGCCCTACTACGACTCGCTCATCGCCAAGCTCATCTGCCGCGCCCAGACGCGCGAGGAATGCATCACGAAGATGGAGCGGGCGCTGGACGAGTTCATCGTCGAGGGCATCAAGACGACCATCCCGTTCCACAAAAAGCTGATGCGCGACGAGCGCTTCCGCAAGGGCGACTTCCACACGGGCTTCCTCAACGACTTCGATCTGGGCGAGCCTGAAGAGGAAGCCTGATACGCCCCAAACCGAGCAACGACCCCATGCGCCGACTGTTTCGCCTGCTGAGCCACCTGAAAAAGTACCGCTGGCTGGTGGTGGCACACATCACCTCCAACATCCTCGTGGTGGTCTTTTCGGTGGTCAGCATCCCGGCGCTCATCCCGTTCATGAACATCCTGCTCGACCAGCAGCCGCTGGTGCTGGAGCCGCCACCGGCAGCGCTCGATTCGACCAACTTCACCGAGTGGTTCAACTACTACCTCAGCCAGGTCATCGTGCAGCAGGGCAAGGAGCGGGCGCTGCTCTATCTGTGTGTCGGCCTGTCGGCCATCTACTTTTTCAAGAACCTGTTCCGCTACCTGGCCATGTTTTTCATTGCGCCGGTGCGCAACGGCATCGTGCGCGACTTCCGGCAGCGCATGTTCGACAAGCTGCTGCAGCTGCAACTGTCGTTTTTCAGCGACGAGCGCAAGGGCGACCTCATGTCGCGCCTCACGGCCGACGTGCAGGAGATCGAATGGAGCATCCTCAACGTGCTCGAGGCGCTGGTGCGCGAGCCCCTCATGATCCTGGGTGCGCTGGGCTTCATGTTGTACACCAGCCCGCGCCTGACGCTGTTCGTCTTTGGTTTGCTCATCGTGACGGCCGTGGTCATCGGCGGCATCAGCAAGACGCTCAAGCGCCAGTCGGCACGCGTGCAGGAGACGCTGGGCCAGCTCGTGGCCATGATCGAGGAGACGCTCTCGGGCCTGCCCGTCATCAAGGCCTTCAATGCCGAGGGCTACATCGCTTCGCGCTTCCGCAAAATGAACGACCACTACCGGTGGCTGCTGGTCAAGCTGCTGTGGCGGCGCGACCTGTCGTCGCCCCTGACGGAGTTTCTCGGCGTCACCATCGTGTCGATCCTCATCTGGTACAGCTATAGCGAGGTGCAGGCAGGCCACATCACCGTGCCGGTGTTTTTTGCCTTCATCTACGCCTTCTTCAGCATGATCGATCCGGCCAAGAAGTTTTCTTCGGCCTACTACAACCTGCAGAAGGGCTATGCCGCCCTCGACCGCATGGAAGCCATCCTGCAGGTGCCCGTGACCATCGCCGACCGGCCCGATGCGCTGCCGCTCGACCATTTTGCGAAAGCGATAGAATACCGCCACGTCGGCTTCCGCTACAACGGGCACGGCCCCGACGTGCTGCACGACATCGACCTGGTGGTGCCCAAGGGGCAGGTGGTGGCGCTGGTGGGCAGCTCGGGCGCCGGCAAGACCACCATGGTGGAGCTGCTGCCGCGCTTCTACGACGTGACGGAGGGCGCCATCCTCATCGATGGCCACGACATCCGCGACTATCGCCTGCGCGACCTGCGCCGCCAGATGGCGCTGGTGACGCAGGAGCCCATCCTCTTCAACGGCACCGTTTACGAAAACATCGTCTTCGGCATGGAAGGGGTGACGCCGGAGCAGGTGGAGCGCGCCGCACGCATGGCCCACGCCCACGACTTCATCATGGCCATGGAGCAGGGCTACCACACACCCATCGGCGACCGCGGCAACAAGCTGAGCGGGGGGCAGCGCCAGCGCCTCGCCATCGCGCGCGCCATCCTCAAGGACGCACCCATCCTCATCCTCGACGAGGCCACCTCGGCCCTGGATTCCGAGTCGGAGAAGCTGGTGCAGGACGCGCTCGAGAAGCTCATGCAGGGGCGCACGGCCATCGTTATCGCGCACCGGCTGGCCACCGTGCGCCATGCCGACCGCATCGTCGTGCTCGATGGCGGCCACATCGTCGAGACGGGCAACCACGAGGAGCTCATGGCCCGTAAGGGGGTGTACGCCCGCCTCGTGTCGCTGCAGGCGCTCGGATGAGTTTTTTGCCCGCCAGGCGGCCAATGGCGCCGACCGGGGCGGCCTGCACTGGCATCACATGGGCTTTTCGCTTATCTTTAGTCGCCTTTTCATTCCCCCCGATGAATCCATGATCGAAAACAACCGTGCATGAAATCACTGCTACCTCTGCTCTTCGTCTGTGGCCTCGTTTCGTCGCTGATGGCGCAGGTGACCATCACCGATGCCGTGCTGCCACAGGCCGGCGACACCATCGCCTATCACGTGTACAACCCCTCGGGCGGCATCTCCATCACGCCCTCGGGCGGCAACCAGTCGTGGGACTTTTCGGGGCTGGGTAGCGACTACGTACAGCTCATCCCCTTCCGGCCGGCAAGCGAAGGGGCCTGGTTCGATGCCGTGCCCCAGGCCGACCTGTTCACGCCCATTGCGCAAGACCAGGAACTGTACTACCGCGCCCAGGGCGGCAAGCTGGAGCTGCTGGGCATCCTCGGGCAGGACCCTGCAGGGCTCGGCCTGACGCTCTTTGCGCGCTTCGAGCCGCCCCTGACCGAGCTGCGTACGCCCATGGCCTTCTTCGACCAGTACCTGGGCGAGGCCGATCTGTCGGTGGCCTTCTCGGCCGACGATGTGCCCGGCGGCTTCCTCGACAGCCTGCCCATCTCGCCCGATTCGCTGCGGCTGCGCCTCCACTTCGAGCGCGTCGAGCTGGCCGATGCGTGGGGCACGCTCACCATGCCGGGGGGCGCCCAGCACGAGGTGTTGCGCCTCAAGCGCATCGAGACGCGCGAGACGCGCCTCGACGTGAAGATCGGCCCGCTGCCCTGGCAAGACGTGACCGACCTGCTGCCCCTGACGGGCTTTCTCGGTACCGACACGACCGTCCATTACATCTACTTCAGCAACGACGTGCACATGCCGCTGCTCAGCATGACGGCCGATCCCGGCGCCGACGAGGCCTATTCGGTGCAGTACCAGGAATCCGGGCCCACCACCACGGCCACCCGCGACGTCCGTCCGGCCAGGCCCGGCGTCTACGTGTGGCCCAACCCGGTGGTGAGCACGGCCCAGTTTCGCTTCGTCAACCTCGAGCCAGGCCGCTACACCCTGCGCATATACAACGTGCTGGGCATACCCGTGTGGGAAGAGCAGGTTCACCTCAACGGCGACCGCACCATCGAGGTCGAGCTGGGGCATTTGCGCAAGGGCGCCTATCTCTACAGCCTCATCGACAGTGAGGGGCGCACCCTGATGACCAAGCGCCTCGTAGTCGTGCGGCCCTGATATGGCTGCGGCGGCACCAGGCTCGCTGGCGCCGCCGCAGGGTGGCCATGGCAGGCGGGAGTCAGAAATTGTAGTTCATGCCGAAGCGCAAATCCCACGGGATGCGGAAGCTGTCGGCACTGTCGAGCAGGTTGTACAAAAGCGAGATTTCGTAGCCCCACACGCCGGCCTGGCTCTCGTAGCCCAGGCCCACATAGGCATAGGGCTGCGTGGTGTGCTCGGTCTTGATTTTGTCTTCTTCGATGATGATCAGCGGGTTGCCGAAATTGTCGGTGGGCAGGTGCTCGAAGCGCGTCACCTCGTATTCCACGTGCGCGAAGAGCGCCGGAATGATGCGGTAGCGCACGATCGGTCCTGCCGACAGGTCGAGCGTCTGGAAGTTGCGCACGCCGGGGATGCCGCGCACGCGCTCGTAGGTGTAGGACACCTTGGTGATCAGGCCGGCCGAGAGCTTGTCGGTGATCTTGTAGGCGGCCATGGGCGACACGGCGGCAGCGAACTGGTTGTTGAAAAAGGCGATCTGGCCCAGCTGGGCGCCATACCACATCTTCGCCCACACGTTCCCGCTTTCGTCGAAATATTCGTCCATCTTCCCCGACGATTTCTTCTTCTTTCGGGCCTGCGCAAGGGCATCCTGATGGGTGAGGCCTGCCAGCAGTGCAGTGAGCAGGGTAAGCAACAAGAGCTTTTTCATGCGTGATCGTTTTGAGTTGGAACGACAAAGGTGAAGCATTTCTTTTTGCCTTTCGGCAAAAAACGCCCATGCCCCGCCCTTTTGTGAAGCATGGGTCGGCTGTCGGCCCTACTCGCGCGCCATCTCCGCGCTTTCGCGGGGCAGCAGCGATCGGGGACGGGCCAGCCCCCGCTCCAGCAGGAACTGTTGCCATGCCCGGGCCCGCGTCAGGGGCGTGTGCACGTAAAAGGTCTGGTTCTCGTTCAGCTTTTCGTGAAAGCCCAGCCGCGTGCGGAAATGCATTTCCAGCACCTTGATCACCCCGTAAGTGAAGTAGTCCCTGAAAAGGCCGCCCGTGCCGGCAAAAGGTTGCACGATCTCGAACTGCAGGATGTCGTAGATTTTCTGAAAGTCGAGCATGCCGCGCGCGTCGTACAGGTCCAGCCCGAAGTCGGTCAGGTAGGCCAGGTACAGCTCCTTGCGCGGCATCGAGCGGATGCGCTCGAGCAGCTGGTGCTGCACCATGGGATCGTCGGGGTGAAAGATGGGCAACCCGAAGTCGCGCTGCAGGAAGTTGTAGGTGCGCAGGGCCGCCAGCGTGTCGAACAGGGGGATGAGGGCGGGCAGCTCATCGAACTGTACCCGCGCCAGCAGCTCCTCCTGCACCTTGACGATGGCGGCGCGGGGCAGGGGCAGCTGCGTGCTCCGGCTTATTTTTTCCGCAAGGGGGTGCCCCAGCAGGGCGAGCAGGGCGATGTTGCGCTGGGTGGCCGTTTCCTCGAATTCGCTGATGAAGGGGCTTTCGTCGAGCCAGCGCTGCAGCACCGCCGCGATGGTGTCGGCCTGCGTGGGCTCGAGCCGGTCGGCGATGACGTAGTCGAGAAACCAGCCCTGGCGGAACAGCCGGTTGAAAAACGAAGCCCGCTCGTCGGGCGCGAAGGTGGCCGAGGCCTCGATCAGGAAGGCGACCAGCTTGCGCACGTGCCCCTTCAGGTCGAACAGCGCCGGCAGATCGTCCAGCGTGCGGGGCGTCCACGACAGCGCGCCGAACCACTTCAGGTCGGCATCGATGTCGAGGAGGGGGTCGGGGTGGAGGCGGCGCAGGTTGAGCCCAGCGACGCGCGGCAGCGCGGCCAGCCAGATTTCCTTGTCGGCAGGGGTGTACCAGGGCGAATGCACCATTTGCCTCAGCGTGGGCATGTCCACCTCGGGTGCCGTGTGCACGTGCTGGCGCAGCCGCGCATAGAGCAGGGGCCCCCATTGTTCGAACGTGTCGCCATGGGTGTGCCACCACGCCAGCCAGCCCGCCTTGCCGTCGGGCATGCGGTAGCAGAAGGTGGCTTCCAGCACGCCGATGGCGTCTTCCTCGAAGGCGCCGCGCTCCAGCGCCTTGAGCACCAGCGGGCACCATTCCAGACGCGGATGCGTGCGCATGTAGGTGAAAAGGCTGTGGATTACCTCTTCTTCGTAGCTGGTGTACAACAGGCGCATGCATTCCTGTATGGCGGCGCCGTCGGGCTCGGGCAGATCCTTGATTTCCTTTTCGGAAAAGGTGCCGGGACTGGCCAAAAACTGCGCCAGCGGATCATCGGATGCCTGGCTGTGAGGCGCATCGAGCAGCAGCGCGATGGCCCGCTTGACATCGGCGTCGAACTCGGTGGTGAGCAGCTCGCGCAGCGGCGCCTCGATTTCGGGCATCGACTGCCGGCAGCGCTCCAGGTAGGTCTGGCACAGGCCCAGCGCCTTGAGCCGCTGGAAGAGCATGGCCTTTTTCAGGTAGAGGCGCAGCAGCGAAAAGTCGTCGACGAGGGCGGGCCAGTGGCGCGCGTACAGGTGGTCGAGGATGCGGCCGATGGACAGGTTGAGCTCCTTGTCGCGCGGATGGAGGCTGCACCAGTACTCGAGGGCCGTGGCATCGACGAGCGACAGCCGCTGGATCAACTGGTTTTCGTAGTGGTAGCGCGCTCGGGGGTCGCTGATTTGCTGCAGCTGGATCAACGCCCTTTCCAGCTCGGCGTCGGGCTTCCAGGGCAGGTGGGCCTTTTTGCAGAAATCGATGAGCTGCACCCACTGCTCGAGGTAGCCGTCCTCGAGGGGGGGCAGCACCGGGTTGACGCGGCGGAACAGCCCGCGGTATTTGTTCAGCAGGGCCACCACCGCCACGGGGTCGCCCTCGCTCAGCTGGATCCAGGCGTGCAGCGCCACGGAGTCGTTGGTCGAGTTGAGGCGGCGCAGGTACTGCTCGTAGCTCTCCTTTTGCGCAAGCGCCAGCTTCTTGTTGACGAAGTAGCCGCGCACCTCGTCCCATTCGAAATCCTCGTAATGCGCGGCCCACCAGCTCACGTAGCGCGTCAGGGCCGCGCGGTCCTGGCTCCACGTGTGGCGGGCGCTCCAGCGGCCATCGCTGCCCTCCACCTCGACGCGCATGCGGGTCAGCTTTTCGAGCAGCTCGATCCACTGCACGCCCTCGTACAGGCCGCCGAGCTGCTGTCGGTACTGGAACAGCTGGGCCGCGATGTAGAACAGGGCACGGGGGTGGTGGGTGCGGATGAGATCCTGGATGGCGTTGTGGCGCACGTAGGGGAAGCGGGAGGCGAGGCTCAGGATGCGGCCGTAGTAGTCCACCTCGTACTGGAAGTGCTCCTTGCGGAAGTCGAACAACTGCCGATAGCCAGCCTGGCGCATGGCGGCCAGCGAGCCCAGCGTGTCGAACATGAGGCGGTAGTGCCGCGTCGTCAGGTCGAGGTCGGGCAGGTGCGCCAGCGAGATGTTGGTGAGCTGCTCGAGCGCCGGCAGCAGCAGGTAGGCCGGCAGGGCATCGCGCTCGGCCAGCCGCAGCAGGGCGTCGAGGGCCTGCTCGTGCGGCCACTGGCTGACGGCGTCGGCTACCAGCCCCAGGGCGTGGCGCTTGTCGGGCAGCGCCGAGCGCTCGATGGCGCGCTCGTTGAGCAGACGCACCAGCAAGCGATACCCTTCCGGCAGGTCGGCCTCCATGATGGCGTGTACCTGCTGCTGGAAGCGCACGGGGTCGCCGGCATCGAGGGCCTGTCGTATCTGGCGGCCATGGGCGAGGAAGTAGGTCTGGGCCTCGGTGAAGGCAGAGTCGGGCAGTACCTCGAGCCGGGCCTCCGGGTCGCGCTCCTCGAGTGGCGTGAGGTAAAAGGCCATCAGCAGCGGCGAGAAGCGCAGCTCGTCGCGATGGTCGTAGTAAAAATTGAGAAACGCCTTTTTGTCGCAAACGAGCTCGGGCGCGAGCTCCCCGGGCAGGAAGAGCGTGTACTCTTTCAGGATGTCGCAGATGCGGTCGTGGTGTTGCTCGTTGTCGAGCAGCGTGGCCAGATCGCGCAAGGCGCGCCGGCTGCCACTCTGCACCTGTCGCTCCAGCTCCTCGACCAGCAGCAGCACGTCGCCGGCCGGTACGTGCATGCCGTACTGGGCCTGCAACGGCAGGACAAAGCCGACCCACCAGGCGAGCGCCAGCGCGACCACCCGAAGGTGCCACCACAGCCACGTGGGCCGCCCCGCCCGCGGCGTGCGGACGGCAACAGGGGTAGCCTCTTTTCGTGGATGCTTCATGGGTGTGTCGGCATGTACGACGGTAAACGGCCCGATGCCCTGCCATGCTGCGGGCAGGTCAGCGCGGGTAGCGGGCTGCGCGTGGCAAACGTTGCTTCAACAGGTGAGTGAGTGGACAAAATAAAATCATTTCTGCCAAAAGACTTGATGGTTTTGACGTGTAGATGTCCATTTTTTGCATATCGTACACAAAGCAGGGTGGTGTATCAAACATTACTGGCTGTAAATTTGATCAAACGGTAGCAGCGCGATGCCTGCGCTGCCCCTTTGCCCGTTACATTCTGCCCGAAACGGTGCAGGTCGTGCCCCCATGGGGTGCTTTTTTTACGCGGCATACAGATGCAAGTATCAAACCAACCGCGGGGTACATTGCCCGTTGATCGCCCCTTGAGCACACCAGAACCCGCGATCTCCCTGTTCTGCAAACCCACAACCCACTACCATGCGAACGTCTACCCGTGTTTTCCTCCTGTGTGTCTGGATCTTCGGCCAGATGGCCGCGGTACATGCCCAGCAGTTTACCGGAAAACCGCAACCCAAATACGCGCATCCGGCACTCGACGGGCAGTTTTTCCGCTATGAGGTGTATCGCCTCGACCCGAGCATGCTGGCCGATTTCTTCGCCGGCCACGAGGGCGATGTGACTCTTCGGCTCGAGCTGGGCGCCCACCAGTGGCTGCTCCAGATGGCCCCTTCCGAGCTCATCGATCCCGAATATCGGCTGCGCGTGGCCCGCGATGGGGGCGAGGTGGTGGAGACACGGCCGTGGCAACACGACCACATCGCCTGGAGCGGGCGCGTGCTCGCCCCCGACGGGCTGGAAGCGGCGCTGACCGTGACCGACGAGATGATCTATGGCTATGTGGCTTTTGCCGATGAGGACTGGTTCATCGAACCCGTGTGGTACTTCGATCCGTCGGCGCCGCGCGACCTGGTGGTCGTCTATGCGGCCTCGGACGTGCGCCCCAATGGCGGCACCTGCGCCGCCATCGAGCTGAATGGCTACGAGCGACCCGCCCCGCCCGTGGTGCCGGACAAGGACGCCGGCGACCAGCCCGAGGGCGTGGTCAACAACTGCTACGAGGTGGAGCTGGCCATCGCTTCCGACTGGCTGATGTACCAGAAGTACGGCTCGACGGCAGCCGTAGAGAGCCACAACGTGGGCGTGATGAACAACGTGGCCACCAATTACGACAACGAGTTCAACCACGAGATCCAGTTCGTCATCGTCGAGCAGTTCGTCAGCTCGTGCAGCACCTGCGACCCCTGGACCAGCTCGACCAATGCCGGCGCCCTGCTCAACAGCTTTACGAGCTGGGGGCCTACCGGCTTCACGGCCACGCACGACCTGGGCCAGCTGTGGACCGATCGCGACTTCGACGGATCCACTGTGGGCATCGCCTGGGTGGGCGCCGTGTGCACCTCCTTCCGCTACCACTGCCTGCAGGATTTCACCTCCAATGCCAACTTCCTGCGCGTGATGACGGCCCATGAGATTGGCCACAACTTCAATGCTTCGCACAACGACCCGCCCTGCGGCTGCATCATGGATCCCGTCCTCAACAACACCAATACCTGGTCCAGCCAGTCGGTCAACACCATCAACAGCTACATCACCAACCTGATCAACCAGGGCAACTGCCTGTCGGCCTGCGCTGCCCAGGTGCCGCCGGTGGCCAACTTCAGCGCCAGCCCCACCTCGGGCTGTGCCCCCCTGGTGGTGCAGTACACCGACCTGTCGACCAACCAGCCCACCTCGTGGCAATGGACCTTCCCGGGTGGCTCGCCCTCGTCGTCCACCCAGCAAAACCCGGTGGTCACCTACTCGGCGCCGGGCACCTACGGCGCCACGCTGACGGCCACCAACGCAGCCGGATCCAATACCGTCACGATGAACAACCTCATCACGGTCGAAACGACGCCATCGGCCTCCTTTTCCTACGTGCTGGCCGGACTGACGGCCACCTTCATCAATACGACGACCGGCAACGTCACCAGCTACCTGTGGGATTTTGGCGATGGCAATATCAGCACCCAGTCCGACCCCGTGCACACCTATGCCCAGGACGGCTTCTACCAGGTGACGCTCACGGCGACCAACGCCTGCGGCAGCACCGTATTCGTGCAGACGCTGACCGTGTTCGTGCCGCCGCAGGCCGGCTTCAGCGCCACGCCCACCACGGGCTGTGCGCCCCTCACCGTGCAGTTCACCGACGAGTCCACACCCAACGTGCTGAACTGGAACTGGACGTTCGAAGGCGCCGTGCCGGGCAGCAGCACGGCCCAGAACCCCACCGTCCAGTACCAGGCGCCTGGTACCTATGGCGTCACCCTCACGGTGAGCAACCCCGCCGGCACCGACACCTACTCGGTGAGCGACTACATCACCGTCAACATCACGCCTGTGCCCGCCTTTACCGCCTCGGTCAACCTCGATACGGCCACCTTTACCAACCAGAGCGTCGGGGCCGACAGCTACACCTGGGACTTTGGCGACGGGACGACCAGCACTGAACCCAGCCCCACCCACGTCTATGCGCAGGACGGCACCTATACCGTCAAGCTGACGGCCACCAACGAGTGCGGGTCCACCTCGACCACCCAGACCATCACCATCCTCACGCCGCCACAGGGCGGCTTCACGGCTTCGCCCACCTCGGGCTGTGCGCCGCTGACGGTGCAGTTCACCGATCAGTCGTCATCCAACGTCGTGGCATGGGAATGGCACTTCGAGGGGGGCAACCCCGCCTTGTCGGCCGATCGCAACCCGGTGGTCGTGTATGACATGGCCGGCACCTGGGACGTCACCCTCATCGTACACAACGGCGCCGGATCCGACACGGTCAGCATGCCCGACTTCATCACCGTGGAAGACGTGCCCACGGCCAGCTTCGTGGCCAGCGTCAACCTCGCCACGGCCACTTTCGTAAACGCCTCGCAGAACGCCACCACCTATCTGTGGGACTTCGGCGACGGCACCACCTCCACCGATGCCAATCCCGTCCACACCTACGCGGCCGACGGCACCTATACGGTGACGCTCACGGCGACCAATGCCTGCGGCAG
>CAYNYN010000010.1:0-1216 GCA_964401445.1 uncultured Saprospiraceae bacterium
ATCGTCCATCGTCTATCGTCCATCGTCCATCGACCGGCTCAGAACCTCGGACAATTGACCTTTTCCCGTCGTTTGGCCGGCTGGATGTAGATGAATGACAGTTCGAGTGCGCCGCGGTTGTTGGTAGGTTCCGCGAGCCTGGCCATGTTGACGTCGTAGCTGATGCCGAGCTGCCACTGCGTCATTTCGAGGATGGTCGAAACGGTCAGGTTGGAAAACGCCTTGGGATCGAGGTAGTCGTTGACCACGTTGCCCCACATGCCGAAGCGCAGGGCCACCTCGTTCCAGTCGCGATTGGTGTAGCGAATGGCCGAACCGAACATGGCAATCATGCTGGGTCCCTGCCCCATGACGATCACGCCGGGCAGGAGCGACATTTCGCGGCTCAGGGGCAGCTCGCCGCCTATCTGGCCCACCCAGCGCAGCGGTATTTCGTAGGGCTCGCCATTCTCCACGAAGCTGATGGAGGGAGCGTTGAGGTGGTGCATGGCGCCGCCGAGGTAGAGGCTGAAGTTGTCGTCAAAGATGGCCCACCACAGCAGGCCTGCGTTGAAGTTGAGGTATGGCTGCGTGGTGTTCATCAGGCTCTCGCCCGACGCCTGGGTGAAGTCCACCCGCTCCTCGACCAGGTCGAACTGGGATGAGAACCACAGGTCGTCGAAATTGAGGCTGTGCTGCCCCACCCCAACCTGCATGCCGGCCACGAGGTACTGGCTGGTGCGCGTGTAGCGCCCTCCCGAGAGCTGCTTCAGGAACGACGCCATGAGGGCGCCGCTCTGTCGCGTGTAGTGGGAGCGCCCGGCAAAATCGGTGCTGGCCTGCATGCCCCAGGCGAAGTAGTCGCTGCGCCCCACGCGTTGCCGCATGTCGAACGAGGCGGCAAAGGTGCGGAAGGGCGTGGTGGCCATGACGCTGTTCCACTGCTCGCGATAGTTGACCACGAAGCGGCTCTTGCCGCCGTGTACGCCCGCCATGGCGGGGTTGTAGAAGGTGGGCGCCGCATAAAACTGGGCCAGATGCGGATCCTGGGCCAGCGCCCCCACCGTCAGGGTGACGATCAGGAAGAGCGCGGAGAGGGTGGCGTACAGATTTTTCATGGTCAGGCAGATTTGGGTCGAATTTGGCGAAAGCCGATCGATGTTCCGAACAATAATTGGCATTTTGCGCAAGCAGGACAAAAATGGTTGAGGGTTGAGGGTGTAGCGTTGAGGGTTTG
>CAYNYN010000010.1:1316-5533 GCA_964401445.1 uncultured Saprospiraceae bacterium
GGGCTAACGTATCAGCGTCGTCTGGCCCCGGAAGTTGCCCACGTGCCCGTCGATGAAACGGGCCTCGATGTGCCAGATGTACACGCCGGGCATGGCCGGCTGTCCCCGGAAGGTGCCGTCCCATCCCACGTGGGTGTTGACAGGGAAATCGGTGGCCTCGTACACGCGCTCGCCCCAGCGGTCGAACACCTCGAAGCGCAGGACCTGGGTGCCCGTCTGGCCGAACACCTCGAGCAGGTCGTTGCGGCCGTCGCCATTGGGCGTGAATCCGGTGGGCACGGCGATGAGGCGCTCCTTCAGCACGCGCACCTCCACCTCGGTCTCGGCATAGCAGCCCTGGGCATCCACGGCCGACAGATGGTACAGGATGGTGTAGAAGGGGCGCGCCCAGGTGGCCGCGCAGGTGTCGCACGACAAGGTGCCGGGCCAGGGCTCCTGCCAGGTATAGTCCACCTCGCCCTGGGCGTGCTGCGGCACAGCCACGAGCAGGATGCTGTCGGCCAGCTCGATCTCGAAATAGTTGCCAATCGTCGTGTCGCCCTGCACCGCCAGGGTGAATGGCGGCGGATTCTGGATGATGGCCGTGCCTTCCCAGCGGCAGTCGTTGGCGTCCCACACCGTAATGGCGTAGGCACCCTCGTCGAGGTCGTAGTACAGGTTGTGGCCCCTGATGCCGTTGCCCGACGCCTCGTAGTCGTAGGGCGGCGTGCCCCCCGACGGGATGATCTGTATTTGTCCGTCGCCGGCGTCGTGGCAGGTGATGTCGGCCACCTCGAGCTCCACCTCCAGCGGGGGCGGGTCCTGCACGGCTATCTGCTGGGTCCAGGTGCAGCCATGCGCGTCTTCGACCGTCACGGTGTAGTTGCCTTGCGGCAAATTGCCCAACTTGGAAGCCGTATGGCCCGTGTTCCACTGGTAGGTGTAGGGCTGTGTGCCGCCTTCCACCATCACGGAAATAACGGCCGATGAATCGCCATGGCAGAGGTTTTCGACCACGTCCCAGGTGGCCTGTAGCGGCTGAGGCTCGGTGACGGAGAAAAACAGGGTGTCGGCACAGTCGTACAGGTCGCTCACGTACAGCGCATAGTTGCCGGCACACAGCCCCGTGATGGGCTCGGCATCGTAGGTCGTTGCCGTGCCGGCATCGAGGTCGATGAGGGTGAACACCAACGGGTCGTACGACTGATAGACATTCAGGTCGAGCACGGCATCGCAGGCGCCGGCACAGCTCACCTCGAGCTTGCTGGCGGCATCTTTTTCCACGTACAGCTGGCACTGGGTCAGGCAGGAGGCCTCGCCCGTCTCTACCCCGCAAAAGGCGCTCTGGGGTGCGGCACGCACGTACAGGGTGGCGGTAGCGCCACTGGGTATGCCGCTGAGCACGTGCGAGAGCGGCCCGTTGTTTGGCGGAAGCCAGTTCACACCATCGGTGCTCACCTCGTACGGATAGCCCGGCACCGCATCGTTCCAGTCGAACTGGATGGTGCCCGGCACCAGCTCGAAGCAGCTCACGTCGGGGGCGGGCAGCGTGTTGAAGGTGTAGATATTGACCGTATCGGCCGTGGCACAGCCGTAGTTGTCCACGGCGCTGACCACATAGGTCGCGTCGCTCATGGGCGTGGCTACCGGGTCGGGGCAGGTGAAGCAGCTCAGGTTGGTGATGGGCGACCACAGGTAGCTGATGTCATTGGTGGCGATGAAGGTGATGCTCCACCAGCGCAGCAGGCTGTTGGTGGTCAGGCCAAAATCGTCGGACACGAGCAGCGCCCACTTGCCGTTGATGGGGGTGCCGGTGAGGTCGGCCCAGTTGCCCTGTGGAGCGAAGTTGCCCGTGAAGGGCGGCGAGCCGCTGGTAATGGGTGGCGCAAAGGGCAGGGTCACGAAACACGTCTGGGTGAAGTCGTCGCCGCTGCCGCCCACGTTTTGCGCCAGCGGGATGGTCGTGCCGTCGGGTGCGCGCAGCCGGATGCGGATATCGCTGGCGAAGTCGGTCTCGATATCGACGCACACCTTGACGAGCTGCTGCTGCGGGTTGGAGAGCGTGAGCGGGTAGATGGAGTTGACGTCTATTTCGCTGATGAGTGGGTTGCTGGCAGGATGGTCGCCGGCATTGAAGGTGGCATTGGGGTAGGCATCGAAGGCGATGGTATCGGCCATCTGCACGTAGCCCGTCGCATCCAGCGCCACCGACTCGCCCGTGCAGATCGAGGTGTCGGGCTGGGGCGTGAGCAGCTGCACGCACGACCGGCAGTCGGGATGGGTGGGCGGCAGCACCTGCACCTGGAACATGGTGTCCCAGGCACAGCCGAAGTCGTCGGTCAGGCGGAACGTATAGCTGGCCGTGCCGGCACTCTGGGGCGAGGCAGCGATCGAGTCCTGATCCATGAAAAAGATGGAGGGATGGTCGAGCCATTCGTAGCTGACGATCTGGGGCGTGAAGGTCTCGACCGAGGGATAGAGGTCGGGATTGAAGTTGATGCCCCACGAAAAGATGTAGCCGTTGTCGATGGCCCAGAGGTCCTGCACGGTGATGGTCCATTCGCCATTGAGCGGGCAGCCTATCAGGTTCTCCAGCGGCTCATAGCTGCTGTAATCGCCGGGGGGCAGCGTCTGCGGGTTGTACATGTTGGCATACTGGATCCAGGTGGGGTTGGGGGCATTGGGCGTCCAGCAGTAGTCGTAGCCCACGCCGGGGATGGGCGGGATCAGGCCTTCGTCGGCTTCATAGGGCTCGCCCAAAAACACCTCGCCCCCGATCTGCCCGGGGTGGTCGTGCAGGATGACCGAGGTGCCGTTGGGGCACTCGATCGAAATCTGCAGGTCGCGCATCCAGCTGTGCTCCATGTTCACGCAGATGCCCAGCAGATCGTTGATGTCGGTGAGCACCTGCCCCGGTGCGAAGTCCGTGAAGGTAATACTGGTCATGTAGGAAGAGCCATCGCCATCGGGCAGCGGCAACGAGTCGGAGCGCACGCCCTGCACGAGGAAGCTGCCCTCCGTAGGGGCCACGGATACGTTGTGCGCGCTGTCAATCACGTTGACCATGGCGTTGAGGTCGAGCGTGTCGCCCACGCAAATCTGCTGGGGCACCTCGCGACCGGAAGCGAAGGCCGGCCGCGTGCTTACGCGCACCCGCTGCGTGATGAAGTTGGTGTTGCGGCAGCCAAACTGGTCGGTGATGGTGAGCTGCACGATGTATCCGCCCGACTCTTCGTACACGTGCGTCACGTTGGGGCCCACGCCAAAGGTGCCATCGCCGAAATCCCACTCGAACGTACTGGTGAAATCGGAATGGTTGTACGCCACGCCGTTCTGCGGATACTGGCCCGAGCCCCAGAAGAACACGCGATCGCCCGGACAGATATCGATCCAGCCGGTATCGGCCGGCACCACGGCAGGCAGCGTACTGTCGAGCTGCGCCAGGATCGTCTGACAGGACGGGATGCATTCGATGGCGGCGCTCCACCCCGCTCCCGTGCCGGCCCCGTCCGAATCGAAGGTGATGGTCAGGCAGCCGCTCGGGTTGGCCGCCGTGGCCTGGATGATGAAGGCCGCGCTGCCTCCGAACTCCGAGGCGCACGACAACATGGGCGCGCTGGTATCCGTGCCATCGTAAAAGCACAAATCATCGCCCGGGCCGATATCCACGTTGTTGAAGGTGAGCTGTACGTGTGTGCCCGAACTGCCATCGCTGCACAAGGTGAGCGTGTAGTGCTCATCGTTGCCATAATCGGCACTTCCACCCCCACTGTCCTGAAAAAATCCACCGCAGGTGGACAAGGTCGTATCCTGCATCAGGATGGCCTGTGCACCTGCCATCCCGCTCCAGCCAAGCACCAACAGCCAAAGGGTAAACCATCGCTTCATAAGCGTCTGACGTTTTTCCGAATCAACAGGGGGTTTCCAGCCACGCAGGGTGACTGCTCGTTCATGGGAGGGGGGTGATTCGTTCGCGGTGAGATCAGGGATCAGTAGCCAGGGCGCTATTCGCACGCGCGCTCCCACGGGTCAACCCGACGCATAAGCCTTCAACGAAGACCCGGGATCTTTCCCGCTGCCGTAATGCGGCAGCAGCTTGTGTATCACCGTCAGGGTAGCGCGTTCGTGTGTGGGCGAGCTTTCAATGACGATGGCAAATATAATTTCCGCATTCAAGCATCCCAACCGACATTCATTTTTTATTGTCCCGTTTTTGCCAAAAGGCATACAAATGTCCA
>CAYNYN010000010.1:5633-24226 GCA_964401445.1 uncultured Saprospiraceae bacterium
TTTTTGCCAAAAGGCATACAAATGTCCAGTGGCTTGCGCAACGGGCAGCTGTGGGTACCCAATGGTTTGGGAAAAGCTGAGGTATGAAGCTCGCTCAGCTCGCGACGATAGACGATGGACGATAGACGATGGACGATAGACAATGGACGATGGACGATGGACGACAGACGCTACACTATCCATGGTAGACGTCGTCACGCGTTACGCCGTCACGCGTCACAACCTGCCCCGCGAAGCGGGGGCCTGTCCCGAGTATCGGGACGTCACGGTGTCACGCTCGACCGATTCGACCGGTTACACCGATTCACCCAATTTCACCCAACTCCTCAGTGGAACTCAGTGCGTACGCTGTGAAACTCTGTGTAACTGAAATTGCAACATGGACCACCGGGTCTGAAACGCAAAACGGCTGAAGGGAAGCTCCCTCCAGCCGTCTGCCGTCACATGACGAGGCATGCATCAATGTTTCACGAGCCGTTGTGTTTTCAAGGCACCATCGGCCTCGATGAGCAGGAAGTACACACCCTGCGGCACGCCGTCCAGCTCGATGCGTTCGGAATGTTCGCCTGCCGGCAGCATGCCTTTCGGCAAACGCCACACCTCACGCCCCAGCGCATCCATGAGGCGGTAGGTCACCTCTTTCTGCTCCTCGAGGTTGAGGTAGAGGTTGACGAAATCCGTCATGGGGTTGGGTGCCACCAGTACGCGCCCCGGGAAAGCAGGCTCTTCGGCGCCGGTAGTCACGTCGCCCACGAGCTGGAAGAAGAACTCGCCCGGCGCATCGGTCGTCAGGCGGGTCGTCACCCGGATGTAGAATTCGGTAGGCTCGGGGGGCAGGTTGGAGAAGGTATCCACCACGTAGGGCTCATCTACCGACACGTACAGGCAATTGTCCGTGATGACCGAGGTGTCCACCATCTCGGTGCAGCTTTGCCACAGGTCTACGTAGAATGCGGCGCCCGGCGTCACTGCGCTCACGCGAATCTCGATGTCGGTATTGCCCAGGCTATTGAACTTGTACCACACCGTGGCGAATTCGCCGCCCGACTGGTTGCCCAGGCAAACGGGGTACTGGAACAGGTCGGGATCGAAATCGGCATACTGCGTGGTGCCCGGGTGCGTCACGTCGAAATCGTCGGCCTGCTGGGCCGTGATGATCCAGGCCGTATCGGCATTTTCACACAGGTCGTTGGCCGGCGGCTCGGGCGGCACGAACTCCACCAGGTCGAAAGTGCCCACACCCTGCTCGCCGCCGAAACCGCCCAGACGCAGCAGATAGGTCTTGCCGGCTTCCACGTCGAAGTAGAGCTCGGAAGTGAAGCCCGAACAGCCCGGGCCGTCGTCGTTGCACTCGTACAGGTCGGCATCGGTGGGCGGACAGCTGGCATCGGGGCCATAGACGGCCAGGCGCGTGTCGAAGGAGGCCGTGTTGCACACCGTCCACAGCACCGTACCCGTGAAATCGGGCGTGAAGCTGTACCAGATGTCGGCTTGCACCGTATTGTCGCCGAAGCCGAAGCAGGGATTGCCGGGGTGCTCGGGACCATCGGTCGTGGCATCGAGGTTGTCGAACTCATAGCCTTCCACCAGGCCGATCACGGTGGCATTTGCGCAATCGTTGTTCGGCGGCCCCACTGGCGGCGTGTAGGGCAGAATCACGAACGTGCCCGTGCCGGACTCGCCGCCATAGCCACCCAGGCGCAGGTAATAGGTCTGGCCGGCCATGACGTCCCACACCACTTCGGAGGTAAAGCCCGCACAGCCCGGGCCATCTTCATTGCACGTCAGCAGATCGTCGGGACCAAAGGGACAGCTCAGCCCCGGTTTGTACACGGCAATGCGCGTATCGAAGTCGGCCATGCCGCACATGGTCCAGATGGCCTGCCCGTCCCACTCGGCGGTCCACACGTACCAGATGTCGTGGTAAATGGTGTCGTTGTCGGTCGAGCAGGGGTTGTCAGGATGGAAAGGCCCTTCCCACGTAGCATCGATGGTGGAGAAAGCCACCGTGTCGCCCGTCATCACGGTGATGGCGTTCTGACAACTGTCATTTTCCGGGGCCTGCGCCAGGAGCATCGGGCTCCACAGTCCCACAAGCAGCAAGAGGGTAAAAAGTCGGTTCATACAAATCCTGTTTTGTGAAAGAATGAGCCTGCAAAATACCCATTCGGCCCGTCAGAGCAAATTTTCATTTTACATCCATTCGTTTTCCTTTAAAATTGTCCCCCGCATAGAGCTCGACAGCGAATTTTTTCTCCGACAAGCTCGGGGAAGTGTGAGGGGTGAGGAGTGAAGAGTGAAGAGTGAGGAGAGAAAAAATTGGCATGTCCTGCCCCGAGCGTTGGGGCCAGGCCTGCGGCGATGCTGAGATCCCGATTTTTCATCGGAGCCAGTCCCGAGCATCGGGAACAGGCTGCGGCTACGCCGCGATGTGGAGATGGCAATAAATGCGTTGCGTAACGCTGCGTCTTTGCGTGAGGAAAGGTAGTACAGATTCACCAGGTTTCACCAAACTCGGTGGCCCTCTGTGTGTACGCTGTGCAACTCTGTGGTAAAAAACGGCTGGCCTTGCACACGACAATGGACGATGGACACACATATTTTTTGCAAAACACTGTCAATCAAGCTTAAACTTTAAACCTTCACATCACCCGACCATGAAACACCCGATTGTCATTGCGCTCGTGGCACTCTCATTCCTTGCCCGTGCCCAGGAGCCGGGCCGGCCAAACATCGACTACGCGGCGCTTGCCCGCGCGCAGGCTCCCAAGGCCATCCCCGAGTTCGTGGAGATGTTGTCGATACCCAACGATGCCCACTTTCCCGAGCACGTCGAGGCCAACGTGCGCTGGGCCGAGCAGGCGTTTGCCCGACGCGGCTTCCGCACGCGGCGGCTGGCCACCACGCCCGACGGGCCTCCGTTGTTGCTTTGTGAAAAGACCGTCCCCGGCGCCAGCCGTACCGTACTCTTCTATTCGCACATGGACGGCCAGCCGGTCGATCCGTCGAAGTGGGCGCAGGAAGATCCGTGGCAGCCCGTGCTGAAACGCCGCACGGCCGAGGGCCAGTGGGAAGCGATCCCGTTCGACCGGATCGGGCAGGAAGGCATCGACCCCGAATGGCGCATCTTCGCCCGCTCGGCATCCGACGACAAGGGGCCCGTGATGATGTTCCTGGCAGCGCTGGATGCCCTGCAATACCAGGGCGTGACGCCGGCCATACACATCAAATACATCCTCGACTTCGAAGAGGAGCAGGGCTCGAAGCACCTGCCGCCGGCCGTACCCAAAAACAAGGACCTGCTCGCAGCCGACGTGCTGCTCATCCTCGACGGGCCGCGCCACTTCCCCTCCAACCGCCCCACCCTCTCTTTCGGTGCGCGCGGCATCGCCACCATCACCCTGACGGTGTACGGCCCCAGGGCACCCCTACACTCGGGGCACTACGGCAACTGGGCGCCCAACCCGGCCTTCCGGCTGGCGCAGCTGCTGGCCGGCATGAAGGACGAAGAGGGGCGGGTGACCATCCCCGCTTTCTACGACGGCATCGAGCTGACGGACGAGGTGAAGGCCATGCTGGCGCGCGTGCCCGACGACGAGGATGCCCTCAAGCGGCAACTGGGTTTTGCGGAAGCGGAAAAAGTGGGTGGCAGCCTGCAGGAAGCCTTGCAGTACCCATCCCTCAACGTGCGCGGCATAGCCAGCGGCTGGGTGGGCGACAAGGTGCGCACCATCGTGCCCGACAAGGCCGTGGCAGAGATCGACATCCGCCTGGTGAAAGAGTCGGATCCCGAGCGACTGATCGGCCTGGTGCGGGACTACATCGAGCAGCAGGGCTACTGCGTGCTCGACCACGAACCGACCGACGAGGAGCGACAGCAATGCGCGCGTCTGTGCCGCTTCGACTCGCGCATCTCCTACCGCGCCTTCCGCACCGAAATGGACAGCCCTGCAGGCAAGTGGCTGGCACGCGCACTGACCACGGCCTTTGGCGAGCCGCCGGTCATGAAGCGCACCAGCGGCGGATCCATCCCTATCGCACCCTTCGTCGAGACGCTGGGCATCCCGGCCGTCACGGTGCCCACCGTCAATGCCGACAACAACCAGCACAGCCCCAACGAAAACCTGCGCCTGGGCAACTTCGTCGAAGGCATACAAACCATGCTGGCCATCCTGACGGTGCCGATGGAGTGAAGAGGTGATGCGTCAACGGCTCACCGCTGACAAACAACCGGTATAAAAGAGCCTCAAGCCGGTAGCACTCGGTGCAGGCAACGGCAGACCATGCCTGCATCGGGTGCTCAATTCTTGAAAAAGGCCCAAGCGTTAAGGGAAGTGGCAATGAGTAGCCAGAGAAAATAAGGTACTGAGAGGAGTGCCCACGATTTCATTTCCTGACGCCAGGCAAAAAGAAACCAACCCACGACCACCGTGAGCGCCATGATGTCGAGGAGCGCCCAACCCGTCCAATGAAATTTAAAGAACAAGGGATTCCAGCTAACATTGAGCACCCATTGCACTACATACATGCCAATGAGCAGCCTGCGATCAGGCACAAGATCCCAAGCCTTGGCCATGTATACGGCAAAACAAATCATGATGAGCGTCCAAGCCGCACCGAACACCCAGCCTGGTGGCGTCCAGGGTGCCTTGTTCAGTTCCTGGTACCAGTTGGACGGCACTCCCGCACCCGTAAACAGGCCGCCCAGGAGAAGGGCAGAGAAGTTCAACACGAGAAAAACAATCAATCGCAGTATCATGGCACTGTACATTGGTTACCCATCTAAATGCTGAAGATACGAGCCATACCCGAGCTTGCAAGCCTATCCTGCGGCCAACTTTTCGACCAACCCCTGAAATACAAATTGATGGAAAGGCCATACCGCGTACCAGTATATTCGGCCAGTCAGACCCCTCGGCCTAAAGGTAGCCGTTTGCACCAGCTCCTCACCTTCCAACTTAAATTCGAGCCAGGCCTCGCCAGGCAGTTTCATCTCGGCAAACAACAGCAGATATCCTTTTTCCCTGTCGGCATGCAAAACCCGCCAGAAATCTACCGCGTCGCCAGCCTGGATGCGCTCAGGATGGGTCCTTCCTCTTCGCAGACCGATGCCACCTGCCAGTTTGTCAAGCCTGCCTCGCAGCCGCCACAACCAATTGGCCGCGTACCACCCCTCTTCACCACCGATCCGCCATAATTTTTTGAGGGTTGCAGTCTTGTCGCGCACTACGGCACGTCGCTCATCGATGAAACAGCCATGGCGAGGCACCTGAATAAAGTCGGAAATGCGAAACTGGATCCCGCTGCTAATGAACGCATCTTTCCAGGAAGACAGGACGTCTCCATTTTCGATGACTGACAGGGCCCGTTGCAACGCTACTTTGTAGGAGGCGCACTCGAAAGGCACCACTTCCATGATTCGATTGTCGCGACAGACGACGTCCACACGCATGCTTTCAACCAAGGCCTGTGCGAGTGTGAAAGGCACATTGGTGACCAGATACAACCAGTAAGAAGAGAGGCGAGGCGTCAGCACCGGTACGATGAAAATCCATCGCTTCAGCTGGCGCAACTCAGCATATCCCAGCAGCATTTCCCGATAAGTCAGTACATCGGACCCGCCAATGTCGAATGTCTGATCGTAGGCTTCTTCCTTTCCCAATACCCCTACGAGCAAGGTGAGTACGTCGCGTATTGCGATGGGCTGACAACGCGTGTTCAACCAACGAGGTGCTACCATCACCGGCAGCTTTTCCACCAGGTCGCGTATGATCTCGAAACTGGCGCTTCCCGAACCAATGATGATGCCGGCACGCAAAACCGTAAGGTGATAGGTGCCCGCTGCCAGGACATGCTCGACGTTCAACCGAGAGGCAAGATGTGTTGAGAGCTCATTTTCATTGGCAATACCGCCCAGATAAATCACCTGACGCACACCGCGATTGCTCATCGCTTGCGAAAAATTTCGGGCCGCCTTTTCCTCCAGGGCCTCGAAGTCTTTGGCATATGTCATACTGTGCACCAGATAGTAAGCTGCTTCGATATCATCTGGCAGATTTTCGAGAGAAGCAGGATCGAGCAGATCACCCTCCACCACTTCGATATGTGGGCCGAGACTGCGAGGTGGATGGAAACGCGCTTTGTCGCGCACCAGGCACACCACCCTGTGGCCACTGCCCACAAGTTGAGGCAACAGCCTTTTCCCAATATACCCCGTGGCCCCAGCAAGCAATACCTTCATTGATAGTTAATTGAAATACAGCGAATCATATAACCAATCACACCTTCCGAAAAACCAATCCGCGCTTTTTCCGTTTCCCCTCCGCAAACACAAATAGCTGCATATGAAAAATACTTACGTGCTCATAGGTGGGTCGTCCGGGATCGGGCTTGAAGTGGCAAAAAAGCTCGACGCCGAAGACAACCAGGTATTCGTTCTTTGCCGTCACAGGAGGGCATTACCCGAAAGCGATCGAATTGTTCACATTCCTTTCGACGTTTTGCAAGAACCGTTTCCAGAAGTCGCATTGCCTGTGGAAGCCATCAACGGGCTCGCCTACTTCCCCGGCAGCATCAACCTGAAGCCCTTCCGATCCCTCAAACAGTCAGACTTCATGTCCGACCTTGCCATCAATTACCTGGGTGCAGTCAGGGTTTTGCAATCTTTCGAACAGGCATTGAAAAAGGGCACCGGCTCCGTGGTGTTGTTCAGCACGGTAGCCGTACAGACCGGTATGCCCTTTCATGCCTCTGTAGCCGGCGCCAAAGGTGCCATAGAAGGACTGGTGCGCGCCCTCGCCGCCGAGTGGGCACCTACCGTCCGCGTCAACGCCGTGGCTCCTTCACTGACCCGCACCCCTCTGGCGGCTCGCTTGCTCGATTCGCCCCGCAAAGAAGAGGCCGCGGCCACGCGCCACCCACTCAAACGCGTGGGCAACCCTAGGGAAATAGCTGATGCTGTGTGCTATCTGCTGTCGCCCGAAGCCTCATGGATTACCGGACAGATTTGGCACCTCGACGGTGGCATGAGCAGCATCAGAATTTGAACCTTGAAAATCATAACTCATGTTTGGACTATTCAAAAAAGACCCCGCACGCAAACTGCGCAAAGAATACGAGGCGCTATTGCTCAAGGCGCGAAACATCCAGCGTAAGGGCGACATCAAAGCTTATGCTGCTGTCATGGCGGCAGCAGAGGAAACATGGAAAAAAATCGAAATGCTTGAAAAGAGCGACAAGAAGTAATGCTCGCAAACCCCACAGGGCATGAAAACCACGCGTGCACATAAACAAGCGTTCATTGGCCTCGATGGCGCTCCGGAAGGTTGGGTATGTGCCGTGTGGCACTCCGAGGCTGCGGAGCTTCAGCTCGAGTGGCTGAGATCGCTCGAGAACGGCCTTCCTCTGTTTGCTTCTGCCGAGCAGGTGTGGGTAGACATGCCCATTGGCCTGAGCGGCAAAGGCGTGGAGCGATATGTCGATAAAATGCTCCGTTTGCGCATGCGCTGGCGCAAATCCAGCGTATTCACGCCGCCTTCCAAAGAAGCGCTTGGCAAGTCATCGTTCCAGGAAGCCAACGCTCTCGAGCGCAAACTTTACGGTCATGGATTGTCGAAACAAGCCTGGAATTTGCGCACCAAAATACTCGAAATCAGGCAAGTGCTACTCGAATACTCATCCCTTCGGCCAAAATTTCGCGAATCGTTTCCCGAACTCATTTTCCAAATGCTCTGGAGCGAACCCAGCCCACTCGCTTCGAAACGCACCCACATGGGGTACATACAACGCAGATCCATACTCGAAGCCATCCACCCGGAAATAGGCAGCACTCTGGATGCTTTTCTCGACCACACGCCGCGCAGCGCCGTTAAAAAAGACGATGTGTTGGATGCGACCATCCTCGCCATTCGGGCAGCCATGGGCCAATGGCACAGCCTGACGCAGACGCCCCCCAGCGATTTCGATGGCCTGCCCATCGAAATCGTGTATTAGAAAATCTGGATTTGGGATTGCAGCAATGCGGTCAACCCAACTTGCCCAGCGCATCGGCAATTCTGCGGCAGGCTTCGGTGAGGTCTGCTTCCGAGGCGGCATAGGACAGCCGCAGACATTCGGGCGCACCAAAGGCAGCCCCCGACACGGTGGCCACGTGTGCTTCGGCCAGCAGGTATTCGGCCAGGTCGTCGGCATTGCGGATGGTCTGGCCGCCATATGCCTTGCCGAAGTAGTCACTCACATCGGGGAAGGCGTAGAAGGCACCTTGCGGGACGTTCACCTTGAGGCCAGGGATCTGGCGCAGCAGCCCGATCACCAGGTCGCGCCGCTTTTGGAAGGCATCGCGCATCTGCCAGGTGGGCGTCATGTCCGACGTCAGGGCCACGGCGCCGGCCTTCTGGCCAAACGAGTTGGCACCCGAGGTGAACTGCCCCTGGATTTTGGCGCAAGCCTTGGCCAGCCATCGCGGTGCGCCCATGTAGCCCAGCCGCCAGCCCGTCATGGCAAAGCCCTTGGCAAAGCCGTTGACCGTCACGGTGCGCTCCGCGATGCCGGGATGGGTGCCTATGCTGGCATGTGCCCCAATGAAGTTGATGTACTCGTAGATCTCGTCGGACACCACGATGATCTGCTCGTGCGGTGCCAGCACGTCGGCAATGGCATACAGCTCTTCCTTCGTATAGACCGACCCGGTAGGATTGCAGGGCGAGCTGAACAGCACCATCTTGGTGCGGGGCGTGATGGCGGCAGCCACCTGCTCGGGCGTCACCTTGAAGTCTTGCTCCACACCCGCCGCCACGCATACGGGCACGGCCCCGGTCATGCGCACGATCTCGTAGTAGGACACCCAATAGGGCGTAAAGAGGATCACCTCGTCGCCCTCGTCGAGCAGCGCCAGACAGATGTTGGCGATGCACTGCTTGGCGCCGTTGGACACGACGATCTGGTCGATGTCGAACTCGAGGCCGTTGTCGCGCCGGAATTTCTCGACGATGGCCTGGCGCAGCTCGGGCAGGCCCGGCACGGGCGGGTATTTCGTGTATCCGGCATCCAGTGCTTCTTTGGCCGCCTGCTTGATGTGCTCGGGCGTGTCGAAGTCGGGCTCGCCCAGGCTGAGGCTGATGACGTGATGCCCCTTGGCGGCCAGGTCGCGCGCCATCTGGGCCATCTTGATCGTAGCGCTTTCATTCATGTTGCGCACCAGGCGCGATACGGGCGGGAGAGTGGTGGAAGCCATGCGAATGCGTCTTTTTTTGATGGCGCAAACTTACGCAATGGCCCCTGCCCTTCGGCTGGCCGAGCAGATGGATTTGGAAGAAAAAAACGAAGCTCAATCAGCCCGCGCGCTCACACGAGGTCGGAATCGTCGTAGGGCTTCGCTTTCACCTTGCGCGCTTCGAGCCGGCGATCCAGCTCGCTGAGCAGGTCGGCGTCCTCGTCTTCGGCCGGTGGCAGGGCCGGACGACGGCCTTTCCCCGACATGCGTTGCAGCTCGCGCTCGATCTCGCGCTGCTCCCACTCCGGCGTCTGGAAGGGCGCACCCGGCCAGCCAAACACCTTGAAGTAGTGCATCGCCAGGCCCATGCCCCATCCCAACATGGGATAAATGAACCACCAGTGCCAGGGCGACGTGTACAGGTTCAGCGCAATGAGGAAGGCCATCACGCAGACGTAGGAGGTGAGATTGCCGAAAAATTCTTTCTTCGCCTTGACGCGTTTTCGGGCTTCCTTGTAGAGTCGTCGGTCGTCCATAACGATTCATTCGTTTGAGCAAAAGATAAAGATCTTCCAAACGGCCCGACAAAAACAATCGACCATCAGTCACCCTCGCCGGACGAATCAGGCACCATGGGCACCCTCGGTCCGGTGCCACAAACGCTGGGCCTCATAGCCCACCCAGGCTCCCAGCGCGGCGGTTACTCCTCCCATCAGCGCCGTCACCAGCACCAGCTGCGTACTGGACAGATCGCCGAGCAGGGCCCCCATGCGCCCGCTGAGGATGTGCTCGTTCTGCCAGTCGAGCAGCCAGGCATATTCGCCCCACAGGATCAGGCCGGCGATGAAGCCCGCACCGACCGACCACCACACGCGCGGCCAGACGAACCAGGCCGCCACGATGGCCGCGGCGCCAGCCATCGACCACCAGGGCAGGTACCATTGGAAGAAGGTTGCCAACAGCAGGGTGATCACTATCTGCAAAAGCAATTTCAGCAAGTTCATGTGCATAGGTTTGTGGACGATGGACGATAGACGATGGACAATGGACGATGGACTAACTATGAGAGACGTCGTCACGCGTTACGTTGTCACGTTGTCACCATCAACCATTTTATTCAGCGAGTCTCAACCATCAAACTCACTTCTTGCCTTTCGGCAAAAAATACCAGCGGGCCAGCACCGTGCCTTCTTCGTCGGGGGCGTGC
Organism: uncultured Saprospiraceae bacterium; assembly: GCA_964401445.1. Lineage (GTDB taxonomy): Bacteria > Bacteroidota > Bacteroidia > Chitinophagales > Saprospiraceae > WFYJ01. Next base: position 16,052 of record CAYNYN010000010.1, read on the forward strand.
ATGAACCACAACCGGTAGTACTTGCCGGCTACCCAGTCATCGACCATGTGATCGTACCAGCGGCTGCCGGGGTTGCCCGAGGCGCCACCCGGATAGATGCCCCAGGCGCGGACCGTGTCGGCCAGCTCGACCACCATGCGCCACGAGGGTCCGTGGTGCTTCTGGATGGCGTTGAGGGCATGGCGGAACCCGCCCACGCGCAGATGGTGGCGACCAAATGCCGGGATGTTGCCCAGGTGCTCGATCTCGGTATCTTTCCACGCGGCCCAGTCGGTGTCCGGCGCGCGCAGGCGGTCGCCGATCTCGTCGAGCATTTGCCGAAAGGCGGTCAGCGCCAGGTCCGATGCCGTCTCCACCTGACCGGGGGTGTCGAGCCGATCGAAGAAGACATTTGCCGGCGATTCCTCGGCGAGGGCCAGCGTGCGCCACGTCTCGGGCCAGAGCACGTCCATGCGGTCCTCGTACTGCGCCACCTCGTCCCACGTCAGCTCGTAGAAGCGGTCCCACCATTCGGTCACGAGCACGGGCGCCCGCATCCAGGGCTCGAAACGGAAATCCCATGCCGCCACCGTATCGCGCCAGGCCTGCTCGTCGGCATCCAGCTTGCCTTCCGGCAAAAGACGGAGCATGAGTGCCGCAGCCTCCTCGGCGAAGATGGAGTAATTGTCCGTCTGCAGCGCCATCATGTCTTCCACCGTGATCGAGTCCATCTCGCTGAGGCGGCGCACGACGTATCGCCCCCGATAGTCGTCGAAATTGCCGTGATAATAGTAGGGGTAGGTCGGGTCGGTCGAGTGCTGGTTGGCCGAGGCGACGAAGCCGCGGGCAGGGTTGACGATACGCGGCAGATGGTCGCGCGGGATGAAGCCCCGCCAGCCATTACTGCTTCGGTCGCCTTCCTGTAGAAAGCGGCCCTGCTGGGGCGCGCGCAGCGGAAACTTGCCGTTGACGGTCATGGCGATGTCGCCCGATTTTGCCGCAAAGGCAAAATTCTGCGCCGGATAGTCGTAGTGGCGCAGCGCCTCGTGGTAGTCGTCGAGCGAGCGGCCCTGGTTGAGGCCGAGGAAGCTCAGCACCTGCGTGGGTTGCGGGGGCAGATTGCTCAGCCAGTACATGGCCAGGTCGGCATACTCGTCGTCGGGGTCTTCGTACACCACGGGCCCCCAGCGCGTGTGCCGCACCGTATCGGTCACCACCTCGTTGCGGCCTTTCACGCGGAACGTCTCCACCACCAGCTCGACGGGCACGGCCTGGCCGTCGAGCCAGTAGGCCGTGCGGGTGCTGTCGGTCCAGTGGATGCGGTACCAGTCGCGCACGTCCTGCCCCACGTTGGTGATGCCCCAGGCAATGTGATCGTTGAAGCCCGAGATCACGCCGGGCAGGCCGGGCAGCGAGGCGCCATAGACGTTCATCTCGGGCGTATGCAACTGGATCTCGTACCAGATGGCAGGCAGGGTGAGCCGCAGATGCGGGTCGTTGCAGAGGATGGCATGGCCATTGGCCGTCTTTTCGGGCGCCACGGCCCAGTTGTTCGAGCCGATGCCGGGCACCCACTCATCGGGCTCGCGCCAGGGCACCACCTGACCGATCGCGCTGCGCCCCTGCCAGGTCGTATCGAGCGGCTGGAAGGGCCAGGGGGTCCCTTTCGGGATCACGGGTTCCTGCTCCGGGTTCCATTCGGGGTAGAGCCAGTGGAAGAGGCTGTCGCCCAACACGGCGCGCATGTTGGCAGCGGGAATATCGTTGGCGCCGAAGTTGAGCGTCAGCGCCATGGACTGCACGAAGAGCGCCGACTTGAGTGGCGACCATTCCTCGGGGGCATAGCCCAGCAGCTTGAACTCGAGCGGCCAGTCGCGCGGCTCGAGCTGTGCGATCCAGGCATTCACTCCCTGGCTATACGCCTCGATGAGTCGATACAGCTCGGGCGCCTTTTGCCATTCGGCCACGGCCCGCTCGGCCGCGAGCAGCAGTCCGCGGCGGCGCTGCAGCTTGTCGCGCGCGAGGAGCCCCTCGCCCAGCACTTCCGAAAGGCGGCCGGCAGCATCGCGCACGCTGATGTCCATTTGCCAGAGCCGGTCGCGGGCCGTGAGGTAGCCCTGCAGAAAGACGGCGTCTTCCAGGTTGCGGGCAAAGACGTGGGGCACGCGCCGCTCGTCGAACACCACCTGGGCGCTGTCGCGCAAATGGCCGGACGGGATGACCCGCATGGGCGGCTCGGCCGCAGGCTCGGCATTCTGCCAGAAACCCGTGAACGGCGAAAAGAACGCCCCCAAAGGCGGCAACGACCGCTGGCCGGCCGGCCACGATCGGCTGCCAGCCCAGAGGAAGCTGCCAAGAAGGACCACAGAAAGGGCAAATCGGAAGAGGTGCATGGTTCGATCCGTTTGCCGGCCAAATTAGCGAGTCGGCCGGACTCGGACGCGTCCCCGCACAGACGATTGGATGCACGAAGCCCCATCTTCGGCAGCCACCACCCCACCCTTCAATTTTTTCTCAAAAAATTGGGCCCGGAATTCCAAAATTCAACGAAATGCTTTATCATTGCCGGTGAAAAGTAGTTTTTGTGTTTATTTGTTTGGGTTAGAGGCCCTTGGTTGTACGACCAAGGGTTTTTTTTGCCTCAGCCCTAACGCGAAAAAAGCCCTGAAGGCATGGCCTTCAGGGCTTTTCGCATTGTAAGAGGACAATGAACCTCAGAAACCGCTCTTGCTGGCAGGTACACCTTCTTCCTTGGGAGCGGGCGACACCACCTTGCCCTTGATGCGCAGGACGTGGCGCTCGACGGCTTCGTTCGTGGTGAGGGTCACCGTCTTGGTGAAGGGACCGATGCGGTTGGTGTCGTAGCGCACCTCGATCACGCCTTCCTCACCCGGCATGATGGGCTCCTTGGGCCACTTGGGCACGGTACAACCGCAGCTGCCACGTGCATTCTTGATCACCAGCGGCTCGGTACCCGTGTTCTTGAACTTGAACACGCGCAACGGGTCGCTGCCCTTCTCGATGGTTCCGTAGTCGATTTCCGTCGTTTCGAACGTCATCACGGGGCCTTCGGCAGGTTGTTGCTGCTGGGCAGGCGCTGCTTCCTGCTGGGCCATCCCCACCACGGCGAAAAGCGCCATGGCGGCAAAAAGAGCGGTCAGTTTTTTCATCGTCAGGACGGTTTTTTGATTTTTTGAAAATGTTCGGCAACAAATTTACCGCTTTGCATCACACCCGAAAGGGTGGAAAGGCTCAATGCCGAGTTAATGAGTTGTTAATCGGTCCGAACCATCTGCACCGACTGATCCGCATGTCTCTGTAGTGACACACGTCAGCGAGTTGCAAGACCAAAATTTTGTAAATTGGCCACAGTGCGAAAGCGCACATCGCGGAAGTTTGTTTTGAAATACACGGGTTTTCCGACAAAAATTTCAATCAACTATTTTTCTCGTTCGGGGTTCCGCCTTGACGAAAGCCGGAATGCGAAATTTTTTTCGCGTATTCCACCGTCTGGTTGAAGCCCGATATTGCCCTGACCCAAAGCCACATTTCGAGCCAAATTAACCTTCAAGCCATGTTGAAAGACACTTTGGATACCCAATCTTCAGCTTTCTCCGATCTCGAAACCTCGTTCGATCGCGAAGAAGTGCTGCGCGATTATCGGCTGGCCTGCCTCAGTCGCGAAGTGAGCATACTCGGCCGTCGTGAAGTGCTCACCGGCAAAGCCAAATTCGGCATCTTCGGCGACGGCAAGGAGGTGCCGCAGGTAGCGCTGGCCCATTACGTGCGCAAAGGCGACTGGCGCGCGGGCTACTACCGCGATCAGACCCTCATCTTCGCCCTCGATATGGGCACGCCCCACGACTTCTTCGCCCAGCTGTACGCCGACGCGCTGCACGATCCCTTCTCCGGCGGCCGCCAGATGAACGCCCACTTCGCCACGCCCACCATCGACGAAAACGGAGACTGGCTGGATCTGCGCGAGCGCGTCAACAGCTCGGCCGACGTGTCTTCCACCGCCAACCAGATGGCACGCGCGCTCGGGCTGGCGCTGGCATCCAAGAAATTCCGCGAGCTTCCCGAGCTGGAAAAGATCGGGCCGTTCTCGCGCAACGGCGACGAGGTGGTCATCTGCACCATCGGCGATGCCAGCACCTCGGAAGGCGTCTTTTGGGAAACCATCAATGCGGCCGGCGTGATGCAGGTGCCGCTGGCCGTGTTCGTCTGGGACGACGGCTACGGCATCTCGGTGCCCAAGAAATACCAGACCACCAAAGGCAGCATCTCTGAAGTGCTGTCCGGCTTCCAGCCCGGCCCCACCGAGCAGGGCGTGCGCATTCACCGCGTCAAGGCGTGGGACTACGAGGGCCTGCGCCGCACCTTCAGCGAGGGGCTGGCGCGCGTGCGCGAGCTGCACGAGCCGGCCGTCTTCCACGTGGTGGAATGCACGCAGCCGCAAGGGCACTCCACCTCGGGCTCGCACGAACGCTACAAGTCGAAAGAGCGGCTGCGCTGGGAAGCCGAATACGACGGCATCAAGCAGATGGGCGACTGGATGGTGGCCATGGGCATCGCCACGCGCGAGGAAGTGAACCAGATCCGCGCCGAGGCGAAAAAACTGGCCAAGCAAATACGCGACGAGGCCTGGCAACGCTATCAGGGCCCCATCCGCAAGGCCTTCGACGAGATGCTCGACATCTTCCAGCAGCTCAAGAGCGAGCTGCCGCAGCTCGACGAGTTCATGAGCCAGCAAATCCGTGCGCTCACGCAGCACCCGGCCCTGCTGCTGGCCGACATCGTCAAGCTGGGGCGCCAGGTGTACTTCCGCACGGCCGGCCACGACAGCCCTGCCCGCGACCGCCTGAAAGCCTGGCTCGACAAGGAGCTGGAGCAGGCCAAGGACTACTACCACAAGCACTTCTTCGCCGACATGCCGCGCTCGGCGCTCAACGTGCCAATCATTCCGCCCACGTATTCCGAAAACAGCCCCCTGAAGAACGGGTACGAGATATTGAACACCTTCTTCGACCGCATCTTTGAAAAGTACCCGCACGTCTTTGCTTTCGGCGAGGACGTAGGCAAGATCGGCGGCGTCAACCAGGCCTTTGCCGGCCTGCAGGCCAAGTTTGGCGAAAGCCGCATCTTCGACACCGGCATCCGCGAGTGGACCATCATGGGTCAGGCCATCGGCATGGCCATGCGTGGCCTGCGCCCCATCGGCGAGATCCAGTACCTCGACTACCTGATCTACGGCCTCGAGCCCCTCAACGACGACCTGGCCACGCTGCGCTACCGCTCCGACGGTCAGCAGAAAGCACCGGCCATCGTGCGCACGCGCGGCCACCGGCTCGAAGGCATCTGGCACACCGGCTCGCCCATGGGCATGCTGCTCAACGCCATCCGCGGCATGTACCTGTGCGTGCCGCGCAACATGGTTCAGGCCGCCGGCATGTACAACACCCTGCTGCAGAGCGACGAGCCCGGCATCATCATCGAACGCCTCAACGCCTACCGCCTCAAGGAGCGCCTGCCCGACAACATCGGCGAATACACCGTGCCGATGGGCATGCCCGAGATCCTGAAGGAAGGCACCGACGTCACCATCGTCACCTACGGCTCGTGCGTGCCCGTGGCCGAGGAAGCCATCGGCCTGCTCGAACAGTTCGGCATCTCCGTGGAGCTGATCGACGTGCAGACGCTGCTGCCCTTCGACCTCGAAGGCGTGATCGTGCACTCGCTGGCCAAGACCAACCGCGTCGTCTTCCTCGACGAAGACGTGCCGGGAGGCGCCACGGCCTACATGATGCAGCAGGTGCTCGAGGTGCAGGGCGGCTACCGCTACCTCGACTCCGAGCCGGTCACCGTCACCGCTGCCGAACATCGCACGCCCTACGGCTCGGATGGCGACTACTTCGCCAAGCCCAATGCCGAAGACGTGTTCGAAGCGGTCTATCGCCTCATCTACGAGGCCGAGCCCGACCGGCTTCCGCCGCTGGCCTGATGGAGGTTGAGCGTGACACCCCCGACGAGTCGGCCTTTCCCGCCGACCATCGGGGATCCTGCCCCGATTTCATTTGGAGGCATTGACGATCCAATGTCCATCGTCCTTCGTCCATCGTCTCTCAAAAGCCATAGCCCACCGTCAGGTGGAGGGCCCGGCCCGGCAGGGGTCGGTAGGTCAGGTATTCGACGCGGGCATCGAGCAGGTCGGTCAGCTCGAGTGAGCAGTTGATTTTGCCTTTCGGCAAATGGAACCCGCGCCCCAGCCCCAGATCGATGAAAAAGGCGGTGGGCACGCCCGACAGCCCGTCGGCCGCGGTGGCCTGGTGGTATCGGGCCAGCGCCGAGGCCCACCAGGCGCCGCGCTGCCAGCGCAGGTGGAGCGTGCCGAGCCAGCGTGGCGAATAGGGCAATGCGCTGCCGACCAGGTCGTCAGCGCCGTCGTAGCGCCGGACCACCGTGGCGCGCTGAATGGCGGCTTTCACCAAGGCAGCCAGCTCACCCCCGGCCAGTGGCAACGATTTTTCCAGGCGCAGCTCGGCCCCGCGCGACCACACGGTTTGCACGTTGTGCGGCTGCCAGATGCCCTGCACGGGCGTCCACAGGATCCAGTCGCGCACCCGGGCGGCATGCAGGTCGAGCCGCCAGTCGAGCCAGCCGGTGCCGGCAAGGCCCCACTCGAGATTCCATCCCTTTTCGGGCTTCAGGTCGGGATTGCCCCGGGCCATGCCGTCGAACCAGTAGCGGTCGTTGAAGGTGGGCAGGCGAAAGTTGCGCGCCAGCGCCAGGCGAGCGGTCACACTCCCCCACCGCCGCTCCAGCACCACCGAACCCGAGGGCACCACCACCTCTCCAATTACCCATTGCAGTCGCCCGTGCAGGGCGAGCTGCAGGCCGTGCTCCGGCGCTTTTTTGGCGAAAGCCAGCAGATCGGCCCGGGTGCGTCGCGGCCGAAGCTGGTAGCCGTCGGCGCGCCCGCGGAGGTACTGCCCCTCGACGCCCAGCCGCCACTGCCAGTCGTCGGCCTGCCACAGGCGCTCGGCGCGCGCGTAGTGGCGATGCGCCAGGCTGAACGAGCTGTCCACCAGGTCGCTGAAGAAGAGGATGTCGTCGCGCTGCCAGCCGACCATGGCCTTCCACAGGCCGCGCCGGGCGGGTCGGGTCCAGCGCAGGCCCGCCTTGAGGCTGTGGTCCTGCTGCACGTCGTGGGTGAGGGCCGCGGTGAGCGAGGGCGGTATCTGGCGGTCGGCGCCTTGCCACCAGCCGAACAGTTGCAGGCGGCCCATTTTGCCGACAGGCGCTTCGGCATCCAGCGTCAGGTCGAGCACCTCGGCGCGCGCCCACTGCTGGCGTGCGCCCGTGAACGGCAAGGGATACTCGTTGCGCTCCAGCCGGTGCGCCAGGCCCACGGTGGCGGCCCACCCGTTTTGGCGGAAGCCGGTCTTCGCCAAAAGGCGCTGCTCGCCAAAGCTGCCCAGGCCTGCCACGAGGCGGCCATGCAAACCCTCGCGCCGAGCCGTGCCGCTCTGCAGCTCGAGCTGGCCGCCCATGGCGCCGCTGCCGTAGAGCGCGGCCGCGCCCCCTTCCACCAGCGCGACCTCCTGCATCAGCCCGACGGGCAGCAACGACATGTCGGGCACGCCATTCATGGGGTTGACGACGGGCATGTCGTTCCAGACCACCGCCGTATGTGCCGGCGACAGGCCGCGCAGGGGCAGGCCGGCCAGACCCGAGGGGCTATACATGCGCAGATACAGGCCACCCCGCCGCCCGAGGATTTGCGCAAGCGGCGCCACGGCCTCCATGCCTTCCAGGCTGTCGGCCCGAAGCACCAGACGCACCGCATCGCCCAGCTCGGCATGGCGTCGGCCTACCACCACGGCATCTGGCAGCCGATATACCGTGTCCACTTGCGCCCAAACCGAAGTGGTGCATATGGAGCAAACGAGCAGGGATAAAATGCGCTTCATGAGTCGGATTTATTCCGGAGGAATCGAAGAATCGAGGATCCGATGGTTGAGACTGCGCCTGCGCGCAGATGTTGATACGCCGCTCTCGCGGCGATGTTGAGACGCTGCTACGCAGCGATGTTGAGATGGCCACCTTGCAAAGCGCAACATTCTGTTTTCACTCTTCACTCTTCACTCCTCACCAAAATGCTTGCGCAAAAAAACGGCCCTTCGACGACCTGACGGG